>NZ_RZQA01000005.1:0-29945 GCF_004022915.1 Mesorhizobium sp. M7A.F.Ca.US.006.04.2.1 | reverse complement strand
GCGTCGTGATGAGAGAAATCGAGTCCGCCGATGTGATCGAGATGCGTGATGAGACATTTGCCAATGTGCTTGATGAAATCAATGCGAGGCAATCGCAGACGCGAATGTCGCTCATCCTGGCCGTGCTGTTTGGGATCGCCGGATTGATCGCAGGCGCAATGCTGGGAGGTGGGGTGGCGCTGATCGGTATTGCTGCCTTTTTGCCGGGCATGCTTATTGGCAACTGGTTGGACAGCTACCGCCGGGTGAGCGTGCTCTACTATGATTTGGAGCAGGACGCGGAGGCGGCCTACGGGCGACTTGTCGCCGCCTTTGACACGCTCACACGCTGCGCGGCGAGTTGGCATGTCGCGGCTGGTGGCAAGATAGAGGATCTGACGACTTGGAAGCGCAATGCGGGAGCCACGATGTTGGTCGATAAAAAGTCGACGACGCTCCAAGCTTCCTTGCCGACGGTTGTTCGCAGCAATGTCACACCACCGTCGATACACGTCGGCCGGCAAATCCTTTATTTCATGCCAGACATGATTTTGGTGAAGGACGGAAACCAGTACGGTGCCGTTGGGTATGGAGACCTCAGGACGCAATTTGCCCCCAGCAATTTTATTGAGACCGGCAAAGTTCCATCTGATGCTGAGATCGTGAGCTATACCTGGGCTCATCCCAATAAGAATGGCGGACCCGACAAACGCTTCAGAGATAATCGGCAGATCCCTGTCTGTCGCTACGAAGCCTTGCGGTTTTCTAGCCCATCCGGGCTCAACGAGCTGGTGGAATTTTCCAAGACAAACGTCAGCCAGCCCTTTTGCCAGGCTCTATTGGCACTCGCGCAAATGCACCGAAACGCTGGTGGCCAGTCCGGCTTGCTGAAAGCGCGCTAAGGAATTGGCTTGGTCAGCAAATGCCTTCGCACGGAATTCCGTCGCCGTCCCGGTCCAATTTGGGTCCCCAGCTACAGTTATTGAGATACCAGCGCGCCTCATCGCATGAGGAGATTTGCTTACAATAGCGACGCGGTTGACACGAATAGCTCTGAGCTATTTGGCGACGGCCTGTAAGGCCGTAGGATGTGTCATTACCGGGTTTATTGTTGGCTGCATGTGTTGCTCGCCAATCCCAAGGGGCTGTGAAAGTGCCAACCCAGATGCCAATCTTGGCCCTTTGGGCATCTGCCTGTTGTGACGCGTAACTACCATGGCTGTATCGAGGCCAATCCAGGGCATAACCCTGTTCGACCATCCAAGACGCAATGCTAGCACCGTCCGCCCGCTGACAATCACCAACGAAGCGGTTGTAACGATCCCACGAAACAAAGTTGCACTGGATGGGTCGGGATTGACTGAGGAAGATGTCCAGTGCTTCTGCGGATTTGCGGCCGCATGGGTATTCTTGCCCGCTTGCGTCGCTGCAGTTTTGGCTGCTTTCAGGTGCGTCGATGCCATTGAAACGAATACGCTGTCCGTGGATCTCGATCGTGTCCCCGTCAACGATGGACGCTACGCCGACGATAGGCTTCGGTTTTGACCCGAGTGCGCTTGCTGTATTGGGTCCCGCGATCTGGTTGCCCCACCCTGTAAAGTAGGAGGTGACATAAGCGCCCACTGCTAGCGTGATCACCAGGATCGCGGCTAATGATTTATGTGAAAAGAAACGCTTGCGCATAATTGAAACCCGGCCGCGTCTTGGCCGCGAGCTGCGGCGATGGGAATAGCGATCGCGATTCAATTTTCGATCCTTTGCGAAGCTGCCAAATGTTTTGCTAGCGCGTCTTTGACTTCTTGGCTGCTGCTTTCTTGGGCGCGGCTGCTGTGCGACCGAGGCCAATCGATTTTGCCAATCTGGAGCGATTGGCTGAATAGTTAGGCGCGACCATGGGGTAATCGTTGGAGAGGCCCCATTTTTGGCGATAGGCGTCGGGCGTCAGTCCAAAATGCGTGTTCAAGTGTCTCTTGAGGGACTTGAACTTTTTGCCGTCTTCGAGGCAGACGATGTAGTCTGGAGTGACTGAGCGCTTGGGGTTGACCGCGGGAACTTGGTCGGGTTTTTCCGGTTCGGACGGCTGGCCGATACGCGCTAATGACGAATTGATGCTGGCAATAAGGTCCGGCAATGAGGAGACCGGCACTGAATTCTTGCTCACATAAGCCGCAACGATATCGGCGGTAAGCTCCATCAGCGCGGTGGCCGTATTTTGGATTTCGTCAGTCACTTCATGGCTCCGGACTTCTGCAGTGAAATCCCGATCTATTACTTATCGGCTAAAAAAACCAGTAGAGGGAGGATACTAAATGCCAGGCGCTAATAGTGATGAATGTTAAAGCGCCAATCAGAATGCGGAACCACGAGAGACGGTGGATTGATTGGGCGCGGCGTTTTCTTTGTATGACCAGGAAAGCGGCTTGAGGCTCACAGGCGGATGCATTTAGATTTGGACGAGTAGGACCTACGCATGACATTTTCGAAAGACCCGCCGCCGGAGGTTAAGCCCCAGAAGGATAAGGCAAAGACTGGATCTGAATTGGACCGCGTTCCAAGTGCGGGAGCCATTCGGGTCCGCAACGGACTCTCTGTGTCAGAAAAAGACATTGTGGAGGCGGCTAAATACGGGGGCAGGGAGCGAGAATCCTCGTCGGATAGCGACTAGGCAAAGGGGGCCAAGAATGCAGGCTCTGACCCATATCACACGTCGCAATATTGGACGGTGTCCAGAAGTGATCGCAGTCGTTTCTAATTGAACACGGCTGTTTTTTCTTGCGCGAACGCTCTACGCGGGCTCTAGCTGGTTCTCCTTTCAAAGGGGATGTAAGTCTTGGACGTAAAACAGTCAGTCTTCCAAAGCGATCTCCCTCTAAAGGAGAAACTCGAGCGCGCCAGGATGGAGTTGCTCGATCTTTCCGCCCGCAATCGACTTTTGAATGTGCCGCGGTTTTCCAAGAGCGCGAAGACGATCGATATCGTCGATGAGAAGTCGTCCGAAATTTATCGATTGCTGGTGACCGAAGGAAAGGCTTTTACCTTCCTGGCCGGCAAGCCCGATAGGCCGAAAGCGGGCCAGGATGAAAGCAGCCCTCCAGACGAAGAGATCGACTATTCCCCCGTCGCTCTCGCCCAACCAGAGGACGATGGAGTCGATAACAGAGGGATATCCGCGCGGCACTCGGACACCAAGCTGCAGACGCGTATGACCCCAACTGGGCTGCAGCGGCGGCTCCTTGATCTCTACCATGATGCCCGCACACTCGAGGAAGAGCAGGGCGTCAATATCCTCTTTCTGGCCCTTGGAATGCTGAAGTGGATTGACCCGAACAACAAAGAGAACATCCGTCAGGCCCCCCTCATTTTGGTGCCGGTTCGGCTTGAGCGAGGGGCCGCTGGAGAAAAATTCCGCCTACGAGCCCGGCCGGAAGATCTTACCGCAAACCTCTCCTTGGAACTCTATCTCGACCGCATTCACAAGCTCGCTCTGCCGCGTTTTGAGGTGGGAGATGACTTCGACGTCTCGGCCTATCTCGATGCCGTTGCCGAAGCAATTTCGACCAAAGAGGGTTGGGAGGTGCTTCGCGACGATATGGTGCTCGGCTTCTTCTCGTTTGCGAAGTTCTTGATGTACCGTGATCTGGATCCGGATCTCTGGCCCGATGGCGCAAAGATTATCGAACAACCGAAGATCCGCTCGCTTCTTTCAGATGGTTTCGAAACACGCGAGCCGCTTATGTCGGACGACATAGCGATTGATCCGCACATTGCGCCCGCCGAAATGTTGCATATCGTCGACAGTGACAGTTCTCAGACACTGGCGATCCATGACGTCAGAAAAGGTCGCGACCTCGTTATCCAAGGTCCGCCTGGGACAGGAAAATCGCAGACGATCGCAAACATTATTGGGTCGGCCGTTGCCGACGGAAAGACCGTGCTGTTCGTGGCCGAAAAGATGGCAGCGCTGGAGGTCGTCAAGCGACGGCTTGACACTGCTGGGGTGGGGGACGCCTGCCTTGAGCTGCATAGTAACAAGGCGAACAAGCGCATGATGCTAGAGGAGCTGCGGCGAACCTGGCAACTCGGATCGCCCAGGGGCCAGCTTCCTTCTTCCCTAACTGATCGCTTGCTGGAGGCTCGCGATAAACTCAACGCACATGCTGCACGAATGCACGTTGCGTTCGGAGCGTCCGAACTCACTCCTTATCAGGTTCTCGGCCAGCTAACCCGACTAAGGCAGGTCGGTCAGAAACCAGTGGACATCGAACTTACGGATGCCACAAGCTGGACAACTGACGGCGTTTCGCAACGTCGCAAATTGCTCGATGAGGTCTCTCAGCGGATCAACGAGATCGGCTTGCCGATCCACCACCCGTGGCGGGGAGTTGGCCTGGATGTCGTTCTTCCAACGACCATTGAGAGGCTCGTCCCACGCATCGCGGCGTTGCTGGACCAAGCCAAGGCACTGCACGCCAAACTGGTCGGTATCGCTGAGCGGATCAAGGCCGAGCCTCCGAAAATTCTCAGCGACAGCGGCGAGATAGAAGATCGCGCTGAGCTTCTCGCGTCCGCGCCTGGACTTCCTGCCGAGGCGCTCGTCTCGCCGGTATGGGATGAGCGTCCGAAAGACATTTCATCGCTTCTCTGGTCAGGAACGGATTTCGCCCGCAAGTCCGAGGAACTTTCGGAGCAGTTGGCGGCAACGGCTATCGACACGCCAATTGAAGGTCTCGAGACAGAGCTTGCAAAGCTTCCCTCGGAATTTCCGAAAGATGGTTTCCATCGTGCGCGACAGCTCACCATTCTGCTCCCACGCTTGAGGGAAGAAGCTGAGCGCCTGAATCAGGAACTCGGATCGGCGATATTGCCAGACACGTTGGCAGGCTTGCTCAGGCTGGCCGTGACCGGCGAGCGAGTAGCGGCAGCACCTGACGCAAGTCCGGAGGCCTTCGCAGCCACCGTTTGGGACTCCGGACTTGAGCAGGCAGGCGACCTTGCCGACAGCGTAGCGACGCTTGAGGCTGCCAGAGCCGACCTTCAGGGCAAGGTTGTTGACGCGGCGTGGAGCACCGAGGTGGCCGCGGCGCGGCAGGCGCTCGCCACACACACGGGAATATTGAAAGCATTGAACGGCGACTACCGTCGCGCCACAGCACTTGCGCGGACTATTGTGGTCGACCCTAGCGCGCCTGCGACGCAGATAGTTGGTCTCCTCGACCTTTTGATGAAGGGTCAGGCTGCCGCAGCAAGAGTCCGCGAAGGCGACGCTTTTGGCCGTTCCGCCTTCGGGGCAGATTGGCGTGGGGAGCGATCGGCTTCCGCGCCACTGCTCGCGCTAGTGGAGTGGATGCGGACTCTACGAGGGCTAGGCCCCGAACCTCGGATTATCGCCGGCCGGATGGCGGAACGCTCCGAGGCCGGTGCGCGTGCAGCGCGCGTTCGCAAGGTTATCGAAATCGGTCGGCCAATTATCGAAGGTTTCTGGAACGATCTCGGGCACCTCGCGTCATCCATGCTAGGCGACGTGGCTTCCGCCGAGCGGGCCTCGCTGCAACTGATGGAAGCGAAGGCGAGCACTGTAGCTCAAGCCGATGATGCGTCACGACAGGTTCTGACTGACGTTCCGGATCTAATCACTGAGCGGGTGGAGCTACTGCGCCGACTAGGCAGACTACAAGCACTTGCTCAAGGGATCGATGCGGGAGAGAGCCTTGGCAAGTTCGTATTCGGCTCGTCGTGGCACGGTCGAGGATCCGATTGGGCCGCTCTCACGCAAGCCGAGCTTTGGCTGAAAGAAAATGGCTCGATCCGACATCTGGCTGCGCGGTTGCCTGAAAGAATCGAGATCGCAAACTCGGCACGTTCAGCACGTGAAGCGGCCCAAGCGGCAGCGCGGGAATTGAAGGCGCTTACAGGGGATTTGAAAGCCGATGCTCCCTCCTTGTTTGGAGTAGTCGATTTTCCGGACGTCGCGATAGGCGAGGTCGTTTCTCGGCTGCAGGGTTGGCTCGATCATCAGGAGCAGCTCTCGAAATGGGTTGCCTATGAAGAGCGATCCGAAACGGCCCGAAAGGCTGGACTGGGACAGTTGATAGACGGCCTAGCCAACGGCCAGATTACAACAGGATCGGCTCGATCAGTTTTTGATATGGCCTACTACGAACGAATGTTTCTGGCGATGGCGACCGATGAGCCGGAGCTGGCAAGGTTCGACGGGGAACTGCATTCCAGGGCTGTACGTGACTTCGCAGATCTGGACCGCCAGCGCATCAAGGCCGGCGCCATCGAAGTTGTAACGGCTCATCACCGGAAAATTCCTTCAAGAGACGGCGGAGCTGGACCTGTCGGACTGCTTCGTTCTGAGATGGCGCGCAGACGAGGCCACATGCCCATCCGGCAATTGATGCAGAAGGCAGGCCCTGCCATCCAGGCGCTGAAGCCAGTGTTCATGATGAGCCCGCTTTCGGTGGCGCAATTCCTGTCGCCCGGCCGGATGTCCTTCGATCTGCTCGTGATGGACGAGGCGTCTCAGATCCAGCCCGTGGACGCACTTGGCTCGGTCGCCAGGGCCAGTCAGGTGGTCGTCGTTGGCGACGAACGCCAACTGCCACCCACGACATTCTTCGCGAAGATGACAGGCTCGCAGTCTGAAGATGACGAGGGTGAGGGCGCGCAGGTCGCCGACATTGAAAGCATCCTCGGCCTGTTCACGGCCCGCGGCTTGCCGCAGCGTATGCTGCGCTGGCACTACCGTAGCCGTCACCAATCTCTAATCGCAGTATCGAACAGCCAGTTCTACGAGAACCGGCTTTTCATCGTGCCAAGCCCTTATACCCAAGAGGCAGGTATGGGGTTGCGGTTTCATCATGTGCCGGAGGGGGTCTTCGATTCCGGCGGCACAGGAACCAATCCGGTAGAGGCGAGAGCAGTAGCGGAGGCGATCATCCGTCATGCGAAGGTGAACCCGCAAGAGACTCTAGGCGTTGCAACATTTTCGGTTAGCCAACGCCGCGCGATCCAGGATGAACTCGAAGCGCTGCGGCGACTAAATCCCGACACCGAGGAATTCTTTCACGCTCATCCAAGCGAGCCATTCTTCGTCAAGAACCTCGAAAATGTTCAAGGCGATGAGCGCGACGTGATCATGATCTCGGTGGGGTATGCCAAGAATGCCCAGGGATACATGGCCATGCGTTTCGGCCCTCTTGGCGCGGAAGGCGGCGAGCGTCGGCTCAACGTCCTCATAAGCCGCGCCAAGCGCAGCTGCGAAGTATTCGCGTCCATCACAGACGAGGACATCGACCTGGAGCGTGGCAAAGGGAAAGGCATCTTCGCCTTCAAGCTCTTCTTGCACTACGCGAGAACAGGGCGAATTTCGCTTGCCCAAGTCACGGTTCGCGAAATGGATTCAATCTTTGTAGAACAGGTAGCCAACGCGCTGATCGAAATGGGTTATCAGGTTCATGCTCAAGTGGGCATTGCCGGCTTCTTCATCGACCTCGCAGTTGCGGATCCAGAGAGGCCAGGCCGCTATATTCTTGGCATCGAATGCGATGGCGCAGAATATCACTCATCTCGCTCGGCCAGAGATCGAGACCGGCTTCGGCAGTCGGTTCTGGAAGACCATGGTTGGATCATCCATCGCATCTGGAGCGCTGACTGGTTCCAACGGCCTCGTGAGCAGCTGGAGCGAACCATACTAGCGATTGAGGCCGCCAGAAAAGAACTCGATGAGCGGGCCGAATTGGGGGTCCAGAGAAATCGAGCTGTAGCCGTGCAGGTTGTTACGGTCGACCGAGGCAACGTGACGGAAATCGGTCTCGAAAGCACAAACGGATCCGAGACACCCAATCGAGCCTACGAAGAGGCCGAACTAAAGCGACCGGGATCGTTCGAACTCCACGAGACGCCCAGCGGAATCATGGCCGGACTGGTCGAGCAGGTCGTGGCTACAGAAACGCCAATCCATGTCGACGAAATAGTTTCGCGTATTCGGGACGCCTGGGGTCTGCAGCGGGCCGGTGGCAGGATTCAGGATGCAATCGAGCGGGGGGTAAGCATAGCACAGAGAGGTGGTTCAGTAGCCCGTCGAGGCAACTTCTGCTTCAAGCCAGGTGTTCCTGTTCGTCTCAGGGATCGCAGTGGGGTCGTGTC
The DNA here is from genome assembly GCF_004022915.1 of Mesorhizobium sp. M7A.F.Ca.US.006.04.2.1. Classification (NCBI taxonomy): domain Bacteria; kingdom Pseudomonadati; phylum Pseudomonadota; class Alphaproteobacteria; order Hyphomicrobiales; family Phyllobacteriaceae; genus Mesorhizobium; species Mesorhizobium sp. M7A.F.Ca.US.006.04.2.1. The sequence goes on along the minus strand of NZ_RZQA01000005.1, from coordinate 21,815 downwards.
CGCTGGATTGCGCAAGCCCGAAATGATTGCGCAGGACGAGGTCGCCCAAGGCGCTATGGAAGTCGTGAAATCCAACCTCGGTGCGACAGAGGAAGAAATCGCCACAGGCGTTGCCAGGATGCTGGGCTTCAAAGCCACAAGCGCACAATTAAGGCAGCTGATTTCAGCTGGGGTCGCCGATTTGGTTGCCAAAGGAGTGTTACGGTCCCAAGACGGCTTGTTGGTGGCCGGCGAATCCGCGAGCGAGAAATTAGCTGAAGTGTAACGGGGCGCTGCAGCGCCCTCGTTGCAATTTCTGTCGAAGCTCGGAACACCTCTTTTGCTGGCGGAGGCCGAATGGCATTTCGATTCGTACACACGGCCGATATTCATCTCGACTCGCCGCTTCGTTCGCTGGCGATGCGAAATCCCGATCTTGCCGGGCTGGTGGGCGACGCCAGCCGCCAGGCATTCGTTTCGATAGTGGATCTCTGCCTTGAGGAACGTGTGGCCGCGTTGGTCATTGCTGGCGACCTATACGATGGCGACCAGACTTCAATGAAGACAGCGCGGTTCTTGGGCGCGCAGATGACACGCCTGCACCAGGCCGGCATCATGGTTTTCAAGATCCGCGGTAATCATGACGCCCTGTCGCGGATTTCCAAACAGCTGGTATTTCCCGACACCGTTACCATCTTTGGTGGTCGTGCTCAGTCGGTATTGCAGACAGCCGGCGGTCTGGACGTCGTATTCCATGGTTTGAGCTTTGCGAACCCTAAGGCGCCGGACAGCCTGTTAACCAAATATCCGGCGGCTCGTGAAGGGGCCGTCAACATAGGCATCATGCATACCAGTCTGGCTGGATCGCCAGGTCACGACGTTTACGCGCCCTGCAGCATCGCTGACTTGCACGCCCACGGTTTCGACTATTGGGCCCTCGGCCACATCCATGCTCGCCAAGTCCATCCTGGCGCCAGTGCCGTGGTGATGCCGGGAATACCGCAGGGGAGGGATATCAACGAGGCCGGTGAGAAATCAGTCACCCTGGTGACGGTGCGCCACGACCGTTCGGTGGAGATCGAGGAACGGCTGACCAGCGTTGCGCAGTTCGAACGGGTGAGCGTCGACCTTACCGGAGCGGTGGAGTGGCCCGAGGCCGTCGCGCGTGTTCGCTTCGCACTCGAAGAGATGCGGGCAACCGTCCGATCGCGTCATGCTGTGGCTCGCATTGGCCTGACAGGAACGTCACCACTGATGTGGGCGCTGATCCGCGACAGGGACCTCCTTCTTGCCGAAGCCGAACAGGCTGCGGAACAGCTAGGCCATACGTGGGTGGAGAAGCTCGAGCTTGACCTCGCGCCGCCTCGGACGGAGACCGCCGAGGATATTGCTGATCCGATTTTCGAACTCGAGCAATCAATGCGTGCCGATGCCACCTCGGAGGCCTTCCGCGCTGAGGCGAGGGCGTTCGTCCAAAAGATGGTCGCCGACCTTCCGGCCGACGGGCGGGATTTTGCTGGGACGGACGAAGCCGGGCTGGAACAGTTCCTCGATCAGGTGCTTTCCAAGGGCGCGGACTTGGTGACTGCCCGCCTTAAGGCCGGTGGATCGTCATGAGGTTGCGGCGCCTTGACCTCATTCGTTATGGAAAGTTCACCGATCGTTCGATCGACTTCGGACCCAAACCGGAATCCGGACCTGATCTGCATATCGTGTTTGGCCTGAATGAGGCCGGCAAATCGACTGCGCTTTCGGCCTATCTAGACTTGCTGTTCGGCATCGAGGAACGGAGCCGCTACAACTTCCTGCACGAGTACAGTGCCATGCGCATCGGCGGGGTGCTGGAACTGGCCGGCTCCGAACACACGTTCACGCGTACGAAACAGCGCAGTAATTCGCTATTGAATGCGACGGGCCAACCGGTAAGCGAGGTGGCGATCACGGCGCATCTCGCCGGTCTGTCGCGCGACGCCTACACGACGATGTTCTCACTCGATGACGAGACGTTGGAAGCCGGCGGAAAATCTATCCTGGAGTCGCGGGGCGACCTCGGCAAGCTTCTGTTCACGGCCAGCGCCGGTCTTGGGAACGCAAGTGATACGTTGAACGCCCTCGAGGCCGAAGCAGACGCTCTGTATCGGAAGCAGGCGCATGGAACCGAACTGGCGCTGTTGAAGAAGCGCCTTGTTGACGTAAAGTCGCGCAGGGATGCGATCGACACCCTTGCATCAACCTACGAGGGCCTGGAGGCCGAACGTCTCGATGCAGCGCAGCAGTACGGCCGAACCATCAGCGATCGGGCGGTGCTGGTGGCCAGGCTGGATACCTTTGCTCGTTACGTGCGTGCTGCGCCGATGCTGGCGGATATCCGGCGCAAGATTGCCCGGCTGGATCAGCTGCCGGACATCGCCTCCCCAGCCCGGACATCGACGGGAAGTGTCACCGAACTGATCGATGACGATGCCAGCCTCAGAACGCGGCTGTCCGCAAACATCGACGAGACCGAGCGCCTGGCGGAAAAAGTCACTGCGGTCGACGAGGACGAACCGATCCTGTCGATTTCCGAACGCATTCGCGGGCTGGCGGAGAGCAAGGTGCGCCATACCGCGGCTGGCTTTGACTTGCCCACTCGCAGGATGGAGCTGCAAATCCTCAACAACAGCGTGGCGAGCTGCCTTGCCGCCTTGGGCCGATCTTCCGAGGCGGATCCTGGCGCGCTGCTTCTGCCTGCCGTCACCGTTGGCGTCGTTCGCGCCATGGTCGAGCAGAGGTCCGGGATTGCTACCGGGATGCGTGCCGCTCGCGACGAAGCCGCGGCGGCACTCGATGCGCTGCAGGTGGCAAGGCAGCGGGTCGGCGAGGAAAGGGCGGTGCCCGAACCTGCCAGGGCAAGGCTGGGCTCGGCTTTGTCGAAAGCGCGAGCAAGCGGACACCAGGCAGAGATTAGGACGGCTCGCGAGGCGGAAGATGCGGGAACAATCCGATGGAAGGCGGCGCTCGCGCGCTTGCGTCCATGGAACGGAGATGCCCTCGCTCTCGCCAACGTCGCGGTTCCGAGCGCCGGGCAGATTGCCGCCTGGAAGACGGTAGCGTCAGAACTGGCAAGGAACACCGCCGTACTTGCCGAACGCCTTGCTGAATACGAGGGCAACCATGCCATGCTCGCCGCACGATTGGATGCCCTTCGTGCCTCGGGCGACATTGTCGACGATGAAGCGGCTACCGCCATCCGCCGAGTTCGCGATGATGCGTGGGCAACGCACCGCGCAGCGCTGACCGGTGACACCGCTGACGACTTCGCCGTGGCATTGGCGCGCGATGACATTGCCAGCGCAGGCCGGCTGGCCGGCGCGGCGGATCTGGCTGAGATCCGGGCAACTACGCGCGAGCTGGCCGAGGCCGCGGCCAACCTGTCACGCAACGGCATCCAACGCACACAGCTCGGCAAGGATGTGGATACCCAATTGTTGGAAATCCGCGCGGCCGCCAGGGACCTGCTCGGAGACGCCGTGGAACCTTCGTCTGAGCGCCTGATCGAAAGGATCGAGGATCAGATCGAGGCGCGCAGCGATGCGCTCGCTGCCTGGGAGCAGATCGAACTTGCTCGCTTGAAGGCCGAGCGAGCCGCTGACGCCGGCGAGCAGATACGCTTGGAAATGAGAGCAGTGCTGGGAAGCGTCGGCATTGTATCAGAGTCCAACGACACCCTCGAAGCAATCATGGCCATCGCGGAGCCGTTTCTGGATCGGCAGCGCAAGGTGGACGCCGAGTATGCCGAGGCGCTCAGAATGGTGAGCTCCAAAGAAGAGGATCTAGCGGCACGACGGGTTGCAGTAGGTGTGGCGGAGCGTCGCGAGGAGGAATGGCTGGCCGGCATTACCGAAGCACTCAAGGGAACTTGGCTCGAAAGCGGGCTCTCCGCATCCGGCGTCGGCACTGTGCTCGATCAATTGGCCGAACTTTCAAGAAGCCTGCAGGAACGGGACGACCTGCAGCTGCGTATCGACAAGATGGAGGCCGACAGGGCCAATTTTCTGGTCGAGGTCATCGCCGTTGCGGTTGAAGCCGACGAGCCGACGAAGGATACCGACCCGGAGCAGTTGGCCATCCGCCTTGCCGAGCGCCTAGAGCGTGCCGAGCGGACACGTGAAACGAAGGCAAGCCTCGGCAACGACCTGAAGCGCCTCAAGGAGGCGCGCGACATCCTCGACACTGAGATTTTGGCACACGAACGCCGCAAGAACGAGGTGCTGGGCGTCTTTGGTGTCGCCACTCTGCCCGAGGTAGTCGAACGCGATGAGCTGTTGCGTGAGCGCGATGGCTTGCGCACCACCGTCGCCGAACTTGAGGAACGGATAGTGGCGGAGCTCGCGGTCGACGGATTCGAGCAGGCCCGCTCGATCCTGGACGCGATCGATTTCGACGGCCTCGCGGTCGAGAAGGCTGAGGGTGAGCAGCGGCTTCGCCTGTTCGATGAAACCATCCAGCAACAGCTGATCCGGCAGACGCGCGCGGCCGACAAGCTGGACGCCATCGGCGGTGATAGTGCGGTTGCACGCCTGGATGCTGAACGGCGCACAACCCTGCTGGAAATCGAGGAGAAGGCCGTTCGCTACATAGAGCTGAAGCTTGGCATCATGTCGGCTGGCAATGCTTTGCGGATCTACCGTGAGAGCCATCGCTCCGGCATGATGGCGCGCGCATCAGACGCGTTCAAGCTAATGACGCGTGGCCAGTATTCGGGGCTGACAACCCAGCCTGTAAGAGGTGGTGAGGTTCTCATTGCTGTGCAGGGTGACGGGCAATCCAAGGTCACCGAAGCGCTTTCAAAGGGTGCACGATTTCAGCTGTACCTTGCCCTAAGACTCGCCGGTTATTACGAGTTCGCGCAATTTCGGCCCTCGGTCCCATTCGTCGCCGACGACATCATGGAGACGTTCGACCATATTCGCTCGGAGGAGGTTTTCAGGCTGTTCGGAGCGATGGCAAACACAGGTCAGGTCATCTACCTGACGCACCATAAGCATCTATGTGAAATAGCTGAGGCTGTCGTACCGGGAACGAGGATCCATCAACTCGCACAGTAATTTTCTCCGGAATACGTGAACGAACCAGTGAAGGACGCCGAATTTGACGGCAAGTATGCGCCCAAAGTCAGACGTTCCGGCAAACTTCGCGTTCGTCCAAAAGCGGACATATCGCCCGAGCCATAGACGGCCCCGATGTGCCCATAATGGACGTCCTGCAAATTCATTGTCCTGCCGAATCTGGACTTCGAGAGCTGGCCCTAAACAGCAATTGTATCGCGCCTAGCCGTCCTATCGCCGGGGCGCCAATTGTAAACAACGGCGAACTATACCAATATCGTTACTGGCTTCTTCCGGTGCGACTCGGGAGAACGGGATGGGCAATGAACGCGAAGACGCAAACGGGAAAACACAGCGCCGCTGGCCAATACCTCGGCTATGCGCTTCAACCTGTACGCCTTTGCTTTCACCTGCTCAACGCGCCTAGCGGCGCCTTGGTCTCTCTTGAACATTTAGACGATGTGGCGGTTCACCTGGTCGGCGGCGAAGTCGTTCTTGAGCAAAGCAAGAGCGCACTGAAGCAAAATCCGATATCCGACTGGGCTGCGGACCTGTGGAAGTCTCTGGCCAACTGGCTCAGCTTCATGGCGGCGGGAGAGATCGACCCGGCGACCAGCCATTTCCGGCTATATGTCACACCGGTGAAGGCGGGTGCCTTCGCGATCGCGCTGAACGACGCGAAAACAGATGCCGACGTGGAGGCGCTGGTCGCTAACCTCGCCAAAGCCCACAGCAAGCTGAAAGCTGCACCGGCATGCGACGCCGACGTCCAAGCTTTCCTGAACGCTGATGCGGCTCATTGCGCCGCCTTGGTCAAGAATCTCGCCGTTATCAGCGTCGATGCAGATCCCGTCGATCCGATACGCGCGATCTTCAAGCCGACGGTCTCTCCGCTCATCATCGACCTAGTGTGCGAACGCGCGATCGGCGCTGCGAAGGAGGCGGCGGACAGGCTGATTAGAGCTGGCAAGCCCGCCATCTTGGACGTGGACGCGTTTCAGGCCGAGCAAAGAGCATTTGTTCAGAAGAACAACCTTCCAGGGCTGCTGTCGTCTTTCACCAAGCAACCGCCTGTCGAGGCCATCGAACAATTGATCGCCGACCGTCCCGCCTTCGTCCGCCAACTCGAGCTGATCGAGGTGGGAGACGAAGCGTGCGTCCGGGCTGTTAGCGATTACCTTAGGACGCTCGCCGACATCTCGATCTGGGGCGAAAGCGGGCTAATCTTTGAGAAGAACCTAAGTGACTGGGACGATGATCTTGTCGGTCGCTATGAGCACGTCAGTGCAGAGGTGCACGACATACAGGCCGGACACCCCGCAACGGTTCGTGGTAGAATAGTTTACAGGCGCTGCGCGCAGTTGCAGCCTCCACTCGATGGTCGAGTCGTCCCCGGTCATTTCGTCCACGGATCATTCAACGCCCTTGCCCACGGCCTGCGCCTCGGCTGGCATCCCGACTACCAGACTCTTTTGGAGCCAGCGACTTGATTGAGGCTGGCCGATCGCACCTACCGCTCAGCGACCTCGCCCTTGTCCAGAATCCAGGACTTGGGGCTTTCGCATTGTGGCAATTTGGCCAAGGTTTCCAGGCTGAGGACGAACGTCCAGCGCCGTTCGCCTTGGCGTTTCTCGTGCTGCCAATCGTCCTGCATCGCGCAACGCTCGAAATCGTGACTTCGACAAACCGACCCTCTGGACTGGCGCTCTTCGCGGCCAAGCTCGGGAAGGAACGGGAACAACTCCTCGCCGTCCACGAGCGAGCGCTGCTGCTGCGTACTCTGACATTGCAATCGGCCGCTGTCGGTGTGAGCGGGCGGCTGCTGTCCGTGGATTACAAGGATGCTACTTTAAGAGCAAACGTACCAGAACCGAAACCGAGGAGGCTCGTCCTTCCAGAGCGCGTCAAGCACCTCGGACCTGCCTCGGAGAAATTGGGTTTCTGGTTTTCGAACCTGGGGACCGCGCAGGTGGCCAACCTGTTACGGGTGGAGTTCTAGATGTATTTCCAGCTTCGAAAACTGATCCTTTGGCCCCGCAATGGTGCAGCGCCGCGGGTCGTCAAGTTCGAGCCCGGTGTCGTCAACGTCATCAGCGGCGCGTCGAAGACCGGGAAGTCCGCCGTTATCCCTATTGTTGATTACTGTCTGGGCTCGGAGAAATGCGCGATTCCGGTGGGCGTAATCCGCGAGAACTGCAGCTGGTTCGGCATTCTGATCGAGACGCTGGAGGGCGAAAAGCTCTTGGCGCGACGCGAACCGGGGGACCAACAGAGCACAGGCGACATGGTGCTGCTGGAGGGCGCACAGGTCGAAATTCCGGAGACGATCACCGACAAGACCACCAATGTCGACACGGTCAAGCGCGCGATGAACCGCCTGGCAGGACTGACTGACCTCGACTTCGAACCAGGTACAGAGAATGGATTCAAGCAAAGGCCAAGCTTCCGCGACCTCATGGCCTTCACGTTCCAACCTCAGAACGTGATCGCCAATCCCGACGTGATGTTTTTCAAGGCCGATACGACGGAACACCGGGAGAAGCTAAAGACCATCTTCCCGTACGTTCTGGGCGCGGTCACGGCAAAGATTCTCCAGGCGCGGTTTGAGATCGATCGGCTCCAGCGCAACCTCCGCCGGAAGGAGGCTGAGCTACGCGCGATCGTGTCGGCAACTGGCGCTTGGCGGGCGGAGGCGGAGGCGTGGCTGCGTCAGGCAGTCGAACTTGGCCTAGTCGATTCCTCCACTGAAGTGCCGAAGGACTGGAGTGACGTTGTTGACCTGCTTCGGCGCGTGTCGAACAGCAACTCAAGTCTTGCTCGACCAAGCCTGGCCGGCATCGATGTGGTGCTGACGCGTCTGGAAACCCTTCGTGCGTCGGAAACTGAAATCGCCGCGCGACTTACCGAGCATCGTCAGCGCCTGAACGAACTGCGCCGTCTGGTGGAGAGCAGCGAGGCGTACGGCGACGCCATGCGCATCCAACGTGACCGCTTGGACCTTTCCACGTGGCTGAGGGACTTGGCCGACGAGTTCGCCGATCCGTTGGTCGCACTCGGGGACGGCGGCCGCGAGAAGGTCTTGGCCCTTTGCGACAACCTCGGCGGTCTGGAGATCCGACTGCGGACCCACCCTGCGATGTCTAACACGCTTGACAAGGAAATCCTGCGCCAGCGCGGCGCCGCTGAAGCGGTCCTATCTGAGTTGAACGATGTCCGTAGCGAGATAGCGGTGCTGGAACGGGACTCTGACGTCGCCCGAGACGAGGCCAATCGCTTCGATAGGCTTGAGCGCTTCCTCGGTCGATTGGAGCAGGCGTTGCACGTCTACGACCGCGCCGACCAGTCGTCGGATTTGCGGCAGGAACTCACCTCGCTGCAGGCCGATATTGCAACGCTGCAAAAGACGATCTCCGAGGCCGACATCCAGCGCAAGCTATTCAACGCGTTGCACCAAGTCTCCCATCATGCCAATCGGCTGATTCCGCAGCTTGACGCGGAGTGGCCCGAGGCCCCGATTAGGCTGTTGATTGAAGACCTGACCGTCAAGGTGACTAGGGGAACGCGTGAGGACTACCTGTGGGAGATTGGCAGCGGCGCCAATTGGCTCGCGTATCACGTCGCACTAATGCTTGCGCTGCAGCACTACTTCCTGGCCGAACCTCATCACCCAGTCCCTGGTCAGCTGATCTTCGACCAACCTAGCCAAGTCTATTTTCCTAAGCGGGCGGCGGGCGACGAGGGCCCCGACCTCATCGCGTGGAGGGATCAGGACGTGGTCGCCGTCAGGAAGGTCTTTGCGCTCCTAGGCGCTGAGGTCATGGCCGCGAAAGGTCGCCTCCAGATCATCGTGCTGGATCATGCAGATGAGGACGTCTGGGGCAAGCTTCCCGGAGTCAAGTTGATTGAGGAATGGCGTGGACAGGCCCTCGTGCCTCAGGCTTGGATTGCCGCCGCATCTTCCAACGGTGGATAATAATCTGCTGCCAGAGGAGAAGGCATGGCGAACGTGGACGAGATCAACCGTCTGACGGCCCTTGGCTTGAACGTCATCACAGCCATGGATGTCGCGGAAGGAAAACTAGACGAAGCCTTCGAGGTCGCCCGCGCTCAGGAGAAACGCAAGGTCGACATCTGGTGCAAAGGAAGAAAGAACATTCCGGTTGCACTGACTGCGATATGGGACTGCGATCCTGCAAACTTCTATCTCGCGTTCGACGGCGATGATCCCAGCGACCACGCTTCGACGGATTTCATTCTTATCGACGCTGATGTCACTGACGTTGGCGGCAGGCTTACCTACGCCGCCAGCAGGGACAAGGGTCCTTGGCATCAACGTTACAAGAGCAAGAGCTGTGGGATCGCCTACCGATGGCTGCATGGCCGCGGTGTCACACCGCCTTTGCTCGGCGAGTACCAAGGCCAAGTTCACATCGTAGGAGGCATGCACCGCTTCCATCTTGCCAAGCACTATGGGACGACGCGCATGCCATTCCTCGTCCGGAGGGCCGAACTAGCCGCAGTAATGGCGTTGATCCCCTCGGCGACCGACACCGCCAACTCGTAATGGCGGGGACTGCAGAAAAGAAGCGAATGAGTTGCGAACTTACCGGGATCACTCCCCGAAAGCTGACCGACGGCTTCCGGCCCCGTTGCGGCCATTCTTACTCCCGCACTTTGGCTTTTCCAGCGCTAAACCGGCCTTGGGCGATGAATGGAAACGGTCAGATGTTCCCGGTCTGTGCTCGAAAAGTCGCATAAAAGGGCAGACTGGTGTGACGTCCGGAATTATTGGGCCTTTCACGGGTTTACCGGTCCCGAATTATCGGTTGCTGGCGGGCGGGCTATGCGATTGAAAACAGGAGAGTTTTCTGGCTAAGGGTGGGGTTTCAGACTGAGTTTACCAATGCCCTTAATGACGATTAATTCTGGATTGGCATCAGGTGATTGGGTTTGCGCAGAATATAGCCGCCCTTATTGGTAAACCCGCTCACGGTCGACAACGGATTGGTCAACCTAGGACGACAGGATTGGTAAACCGGAGCCGCCCTATCGACGAAGGTCTAGCTTGGCGCATTCACTGTCGCCGGTAGGCAGATATTCGGGCGACAATCGGGACCAGCGTGCGACGCCGCCAAGCGTGAGACACGTCGGCTACGCCGCAAATCGACACGGTTTGACCGGGCGCAATACCGCACCGATCTTCTAATCTCGGCTTAATTCCGGAGAGAGGCAGATAATTCCGGACGCCACACTGATTGGTAACCTAAGGCCACCCACCACGCGGATTGGTAGCCCACAGGAATAGGTTTGGTAACCCTTATCGAGTGAGGGCCGCTCGTACCTTTCGGCGGGTTCGTTTCAGTTCTAAGCCCGGCTTAATTCTGGACAACGACAGATAATTCTGGACGGCACAGTGGAACTCAACGCGTTGTAAGGATGGCATAGAGAAGCAGTAGCCCTCCAGTCTCGCTACTGGAAAAATTCTGGAAAATGGGTCTGCTTGGCTGGACGCAGAACGTTGTGATTATTCAGCCGGCATTTCTGAAGCTTCTCGAACACAAACAGCTTGCCTTCGCGCACGCTATCTTCGAGCGACTTCGCCTTCGCCAGATGCGCCGCAATCGCGCTGGCCAGCATGCAACCTGTTCCGCGCATCGATATAGCAAGGCGCGGCGTGTCGAAGTGGATGGGTTCATGATCGGAGCGTAACAGAATATCGGCCGATCGGGGACCCGACGCGTGCCCACCCTTGATCAGCAGGGCCTGAGGGCCGACGGCCTGCAGTCTTTGTCCTTGTTGGAGCGCACCGTCCTCATCCGAAGCCGGTTCGGAACCAGTAAGGAGCGCCAGTTCAGGAAGGTTGGGCGTGACAATGCAGCAAAGCGGCATCAAATCGCGCTTCATGGCAGCGATAGCGCCTGCTTCCAGAAGTGCGCGGCCTGAGGTGGAGGCCAGCACAGGGTCGAGTACTGCCGGCACTTGCGGAAATTTGCGCAGCACTGCGGCAACGGCAACAATGATCTTGGCAGTCGCCAGCATGCCGATCTTGATTGTGGCTACGTCGTTGGCCTGTAGCGCGGCACACATCTGATTGGCCACCATGCTGGGTGGCGAATGATGGATTTCGATCACGGCGTCGTGCGTTTGCACCGTTAGCGCTGTGACGGCGAGACAGGTGCGCACGCCAACGGCAGAGATCGTCTCGATGTCGCGTGCTATTCCAGCACCCCCGCTGGAATCTGATCCGCCAACGACAAGCACATGCGGTTCTCGTCTCATCGCCATCGGTCCGTCTTTTCGATCCATTCTCGCGTGCGCGCTTCGGGGTCGAAGCTCAACGTGATGTCCGTGACCACTGCGGCGCTGTTGGCGCCGGCCTCAAAGACGCCGTCGAGGCGGTCGGGGTTGAGGCCGCCGATGGCGACCAATGGGATCGGCGCCCCCCGCCGCTTCCACTCGCTGATCCGCTCTAGCCCTTGCGGTGCCCACTTCATTTTCTTCAAAGTGGTGGGATAGATCGGACCGAGCGCGACATAGTCGGGCTCGGCAAACATGGCCGTTTCCAGCTCGACATGATCATGCGTGCTCAATCCGAGCCTGACGCCCGCTGCCCGTATCCTCGAGAGGTCGGCCGTTTGCAAATCCTCCTGGCCCAGATGCACGAAATCGCAGCCTTCCTCGATTGCCAGGCGCCAATAATCATTGATGATGAGCTGGCTTTTGTGTTGGACACACCAGGCCTTCGACTTGCGGATCTCCGCGCGCAGCCCGGTTTCATCCATGGTTTTGATGCGAAGCTGAATCAGCTTGACGCCGAGCGGCGCCAACCTTTCGATCCAGGCGGCGCTGTCGACGATCAGGTAGAAGGGATCGAGCTTCATGAAAAAACGGCCCTGCCGACCATCGGTGTCGATGGCACGGCGACGTCGCGCGGTTCGAGCATTCCCGAACTGAACGCCTCACGACCGGCGTCGACCGCCTTACCGAAAGCACGCGCCATGCCGACCGGATCTGCCGCCTTGGCGACCGCTGTGTTCAGGAGCACGGCGTCAAAGCCGAGTTCCATGACGGTGGCCGCGTGCGACGGCCGTCCGAGCCCCGCATCCACAATCAGCGGGACGCCAGGGAAATATCCGCGCATCGAGCGCAGCGCCGTCATGTTGACCGGTCCCAAGGCGGAACCGATCGGTGCGCACCACGGCATCAGGACCTTGCAGCCCGCTTCCAGCAGCCGCTCGGCGACAACGAGATCGTCGGTGGTATAGGGGAATACCGCAAAGCCGTCCTCGCACAGGATGCGGGCGGCTTCAACCAGACCGAACACATCCGGCTGTAGCGTGTCGTGATTGCCGATCACTTCGAGCTTGATCCAGTTGGTGCCGAAGACCTCGCGCGCCATTTTCGCGGTGGTGACGGCTTCCTTGACGGAGAGGCAGCCGGCGGTATTGGGCAGGGTTCTGGCGCCCAGCGAGCGGATCAACGACCAGAATTGTTCGCCGGCCCTACCGCCCGCCATCTCACGCCGCAACGAGACGGTCACCACCGACGTGCCCGATGCCTTGACTGCATCGGCAAGGATGGCCGGCGAAGGATACTGAGCCGTGCCGAGAAGCAGGCGCGACGAAAGCTCGGTTCCATAAAGCTCCAACATGCTAGCCGCCCTGCATGGGCGAGAGGATTTCGATCCGGTCGCCGTCGCTCAACTGGAACTCCGCGCGGTTGGCTTTGTGCACGAGGTCGCTGTTGACGGCGGTGGCGAGCCAATCGCCCTCATAGTCGAGCGCGGCAAGCAACTCGGCCAGCGTGGTGGCGGCAATCTCACGCGCCTCGCCGTTGACCATCAGTTTCATGAGCATGCTCCTTGGTTCTGTCTTGACTGAAAACCAGGTCGGCAGCCTGGCGCGCCATGGCGGGGGCGAGGAGAAAACCGTGACGATAAAGACCGTTGATCGCGATGATCTCACCGTCTGTTTCGACGCGTGGCAAATTGTCGGGAAATGCCGGACGGACACCCACACCGGTTTCAACGATCTCGGCCTCACCAAAGGCCGGATGGAGGGCATGGGCGGCGCCCAGCAGCTCCATCATGGAACGCGCCGTCACCGGTCCGGCGCTCTGGCTTTCAATCATCGTCGCTCCGATCATGAAACGGTGATCGGTGCGCGGCACGGCATAAAGCGGAAAGCGTGGATGAAGCAAACGGACCGGCCGCGACAGCGAGACATCAGGCGTGCGAAGGATCAGCATTTCGCCGCGAACACCGCGCAGCCTGTCATCGGCCGCTGCCATTCCCATGCAGTCTATCTGACGGGCGAATCCCGAAACAGGCCGGGCGTCGCAGCCGAAGTGGAATTTGACACCCATGGTCGCAAGCTTGTCATGAAGTGCCGCCATCGCCGGGCGTGGGTCGAGGTGAGCCTCGTCGGGGAAGAGCAATCCACGCCGGAAGCGGCCGGCGAGGTCGGGTTCCAGGAGCGCAATTTCGTTTTCATCGACGCGCCGATGCCCTGACGTGCGACTGGCGAACCGGTCAAGCTCACCGGCATCACGCGGCGCGGCCACGACCAATGTCCCGGCCCGTGTCACCTGACCCGACAGCACCGCATCCCACCAGTCGGCAGCATCGCGTCCGAGATCCAGCACCGGCTGCTCCGCGCTTTCGCGCTCGCACCATGGCGCCAGCATGCCGCCGGCGAACCACGACGCGTTGCCACCAAGGCCATGCCGCATCTCGGCGACGGTGACCGTCGCGCCGCGGGCGGCGAGTTCGAAAGCGACGGTGAGGCCGGCAACGCCGGCCCCTTTGACGAGCACCCTCATGATGGTTTGGGAGCCTCTGGCACGACCGGTACGCCAGTCTCGTCCGCCTGCATGTAGAGATCGCCGCCCTCCCGGTATTTTGCCGCCATTGCCGCCATGCCTTCCTTCTGGGCCTCGGCACGGATGTCGTGGGAAATGCGCATGGAGCAGAATTTCGGCCCGCACATCGAACAAAAATGTGCCAGCTTGTGCGCCTCCTTGGGCAAGGTCTGGTCGTGGAAGGACCGTGCGGTTTCGGGGTCGAGCGACAGGTTGAACTGGTCCTCCCAGCGGAACTCGAAGCGCGCGCGCGAAAGGGCATCATCCCTGGTTTTCGCTGCCGGATGGCCCTTCGCCAGATCGGCTGCATGGGCGGCTATCTTGTAGGTGATCACGCCAATCTTGACGTCGTTGCGGTCGGGAAGGCCGAGATGCTCTTTCGGCGTGACGTAGCAAAGCATTGCGGTGCCGAACCAGCCTATCATGGCGGCACCTATCCCTGAGGTGATGTGGTCATAGCCCGGCGCGATGTCGGTCGTCAGCGGCCCCAACGTGTAGAACGGCGCCTCACCGCACACTGCGAGCTGCTTGTCCATGTTCTGCTTGATCTTGTGCATGGGGACATGGCCCGGGCCTTCGATCATCACCTGGCAGTCCTTTGCCCAGGCAATCTTGGTGAGTTCTCCAAGTGTTTCCAGTTCGGCGAATTGCGCCGCGTCGTTCGCATCGGCGATTGAACCGGGACGAAGGCCGTCGCCGAGCGAGAAGGAGACGTCATAGGCTCTGGCGATGTCGCAGATCTCCTCGAAATGCTCGTAGAGGAAGCTCTCCCGGTGATGGTGCAGGCACCATTTGGCCATGATCGAGCCGCCGCGCGAGACGATGCCCGTGACCCGGTCGACGGTCAGCGGGATGTAGTGCAGCCGCACGCCGGCGTGGATGGTGAAATAGTCGACGCCTTGCTCGGCCTGCTCGATCAGCGTGTCGCGGTAGACCTCCCAGTTCAGATCCTCGGCGATGCCGTTGACCTTTTCCAGCGCCTGATAGAGCGGCACCGTACCGATCGGCACCGGCGCATTGCGCACGATCCAGTCGCGGATGTTGTGGATGTTGCGGCCGGTCGACAGGTCCATCACCGTGTCCGCGCCCCAGCGGATAGCCCAGACCATTTTTTCGACCTCTTCGGCCATCGACGATGTGACAGCCGAGTTACCGATGTTGGCGTTGATCTTGACCAGAAAATTGCGACCGATGATCATCGGCTCGCTCTCGGGATGATTGATGTTGGCGGGAATGATTGCGCGCCCGCGCGCCACCTCGTCGCGCACGAATTCGGGTGTGACGAAATCTGGGATCGCCGCGCCGAAGGCTTCGCCGTCGCGTTGCAGCTTGCCGCGCATCACCTCGCGGCCGAGATTCTCGCGGATGGCTACGAACTCCATTTCTGGCGTGATGATGCCGGCGCGCGCATAGGCAAGTTGGGTCACCGCCTTGCCCTGCTTGGCCTTGAGCGGCCGATTGCGTATCGGAAATTCCGGTGTCAGGCGCTCGCCGGTGGCGAATCCATTGTCTTCCGGCCGGACGTGGCGGCCGTCATAGGCTTCGACATCGCCACGCGCCGTGACCCATTCGTGGCGAAGCCGGGCAAGGCCTTTTTCGATGCTGGTTTCGACTGATGGATCGGTGTAGGGGCCGGACGGATCGTAGACGGTGACGGGCGGTTCGCCGGCCGTCGGATGGACGGAAATCTCGCGCATCGGCACCCTGATCTGCGGGTAGAGGACGCCGGGCTTGTGGATTTTCCGCGAGGCGGGCAGTGGTCCCGTCGATACGGCGGGGGTGAGGGCATTCATCGTGAGGCTCCTTTGCTCATGCATTGGAGACCCAGTTCTGTGCCGGAAGGATGAAAAGACGCTTCTGTAGACCTGCTGCAACAGGACCTCGGGCGTAAACTCCCGCAAAGCGCTTGCACCGTCCCTACGCCAGTATGAACTGGATCAGGTTCAACGGGTCACTGCGCCGCGAAAGCCAGCAGTATCTCAGCCCCTTGCCGGGACTCCCCTGGTGAATGCCTTAGGTTGAACGGGCTGACGCTATCTTGTCAAGCGCATTCGGGCGCCTTCGGCCGGTGGCGACGACCGGCGGCCAGCCGGGCGGAGAGCTCGCGCATGCATCGGGGACAAGTCACGCCCCGTAGACCGGGGCTGAATGGCCAAAGCCTCATTCGCTTCGTGAAGGATGGAGAAACTGTATTGGCCATGTGCGCGTATCGACCAAGTAGCTCAGGCGGTCACGGATGTGGTTATTCTGGTCGAAGGTGACGAACGGCCTTGGGGGTCACCTCCTTTAGGATTCAGAGGTTGGAAGACGGCTTCTCGCGATCACGGCCATCAGGAAATACCTGTCTTCGGCTCAACCTCGACATGGCGTCCGATCGACCGCAGATATACAGCTATCTCGTTCATGAGATGATCGCGTTCGCCGTAGATTTCAGCAATCCTACGCAGCTGTGGCTCGACGGCCCTCCGTTGCGCTGGCGTGAAATCAGCATCGCCAAAGACGTATCCCAAGTTGCCAATCGCGCAAATTTTGCAGCCGGCGTCCACAACTGCTTGTACGAATGCCGGAATGTCTTTTTCTTGCATGGTCTTCATGTCGAACCTCTCGTGAATGGCGTGCTTGCGCCCCAATCTGCCTTTTCAGCGTGTCCTCTGGGCGGCGCAAGCCCTGAGCGTGACTGTGCACGGGCAACCTCGACTATCCCATCTGCCACGCTCTTTAGAATCGGTGGGGTCTGGTGATCGCAGGCTGGGCCACTCAAAAGCCTGCAAGAAGAAAGTCATGGCGACCATTGCTCAAGATCGCAAGGGTGCGTGCAAGACCTTCCGTTGGCAGTCATGCACGCTCGCTCAGAGATAGTCCGGCCGCGGAAATTCTCCCTTATTCGTAAGAAAGCTCATTGAGCAACTGGGCATTGAGCAACTGGGTCTCACGTCACGGGTCTCGTGTGCTTCACAGCCGAAAAATAGCCGCCGTGGCAATTCTCGAAAAGTGCAGGCTACCTCGTTAAGGACACTGCGGATGATCGTTCGCGCTTGGCAAAAGCGAACGGATTAGTCTATGGCTCTCGGCAGGGGGGCGAGTTATGCGGCGGGTGCGAATCCTTCAAGTAGGCGATATTCACTATCCGGACTGGCATCCTTCCTCTAGCAACATCGATGCCAAGGATAGCAAGTTCGCTCCGAAAATAACGCAGAAGCTACGCGCGTCTTCGCTGCGTGCCGTCTTGACGAAACTTCGGCGGCTGACGACTTCGAAGCCCTTGGATTCGATCGCCTTCATGGGGGATTTCACGAGCCGTGGCGACAAGACCTTCATTGCTTCGGCATTCCAGCATTTCACGTTGCTCTGCCGCGCACAGGGACGCAGTTCAAAGGCGCTTCCGTTGATATTCGTACCGGGAAATCACGATGTGAACCGTGATGACGCGCGCGAACTTGGACCGACTGAGAAATTCAGCGAAATGGCGAGTTTAGCCGCCCGCTTGGGTTGGCAGACCGTTCCCGTGGACCAACCCGTGCACTTCAGACTTCCGACAGGATCCGCAGGCGCAAACTTCATCCTCGTCAACACAGCGATAGGCAGTTGGGAGCTTCAAAACCTTCCCGCGTTCCTTCGTGATCGTCTCGAGGCACTCAGTCCTTCTACAGAGCCTCTAGATCTCGGCTCGCCGGACATCTCGGGACATTCGCCCGCGACACCTCCCAGCGATCCAGACAAGGAGGCGTCCGACGACGAGTATTACGGTCAGATGGACACGCCATACATCTCGCGTGAGATGCTTGCAGGCCTACAGGAATTGCTCCAGCAGCCCGACATGCGTTACGGCATCATAATCGGCCATCACAATCTGCTGCCACAAAAGACTCCGCGCATTACGCCATACGCGGAGATGCTCAACAGCGGATTTGTCAGAACTCAGCTGCTGCAGGGCAACAAGCCTATCGTCTACCTGCATGGACACATACATGCTGATCCGGTCGAGATCGTCAACGATCCAAGGTTTCCGGACGGCAAATTGATCTGCATCTCAGCACCAGAGATACAGTCAGGTTTCAATGAGCTCGTCTTCTTCACGACCGATCAGGGAGAGCTCGTCGGCATCCGACTTATACCCTACCGCACCAATGTCGCCGACGGGACGGTCATGGAAGGCGAACATTGCTTTATTTCGACCATGTCCAACGGCAAGGCCTTTCTGAACAACGACACGTTTGACCTGCTGCGCCGACTGCGCGACCATGCCACCAGGCGCGGGAATGGGTTACTCTTCTGGGACGAGATCACTGAGATTGCTGCCTCCGCCGAGCTCGGGCTAGATCTGGAAGACTCTCTTCTGATGCTCCAAGCGGCGCGCTTCATCGAGATAGACGGCCTCACCAAGGCAAACTCGGCTTGGCGCATTAAGGTAAGGGACGAATAGCGATGGAGAATCCGTTCGGCCCCAACAGGATCGAGTACGAAAGCCGCCCGATACTGTGGTTCAGTCAGAAGTCGGCGTTGATTTCTGCCGCCGCCAAGCCGGTCTTCGTCGCAGGGACGAGAGGCAGCGGCAAGACCAGCATTCTTCGCTCGCTTTCCACAGTCCATATTCTTGAAGACAAAAGTCTCTCGGACCAAGTCGGCAAGCTCGCTTGGTATGGCGTCTTCTTCCAGCTCAATGAGACATTCTCGCCCCTAATCGACAACGCCGTTCTGAACCTCATTCCGGAGCGGATACGCTTCGACACGGCCGCCGTGATCCCGCGGCAATTCGTAATCTTCTCTCACTATCTGGAGCTGAAGATAGTCGAACGCCTGCTCGAGAGCATCGGCCAGCTCAGACGCGACGGCCACTTGAAATACCGGGCCTCCGAAGATAGGGACGTCGCCCTGGCACTGCATCGCGAAGTGCTGCACTTCATACCCCAACCTGCCCGTCTCGACTTCTTCAGCATCGATGAGCTGCGGGGTGGGATAACCCGGTACGTCGACGAATGCTTCAACGCGTTCTTCTTTGCCGCCGATGCCGGAGCGACCGGCTTCAGAGCAACAGACCCTGGCGCGATCATTAACAAGGTCGCGACCGCGATCACTCCACTTTTAAATGGCCCATCTTTCGCCGGTGACAGGGCGCCCTTCTTCAAGATACTGATTGACGACTGTGAAGCACTGACACCGCTCCAACAGCAGTTCCTGAACACCTTGGTGAGAAAGACGCGCGGCAACGTGAAATGGGTCCTCGCCTACATCGGCGGCCTCTACGACACGATCCGGACGATCATACCCGGCCAGTCGCTCTCGAATGCTGACCGGGACGTCGAGAATCTTGATTCAGTCGATCCGAGGGAGTTCGCCACGCTGTGCGAGAACGTGTCGTCGCTTCGGCTGTACTATGCGCTTCCTGACCATCTGCGGAGTGATCTCGAGCGCAACGATGCGCTCAGCGCGTTTTCGCTCAAAAACCGGCTGGGGCGGCTTTCCGTCAATGACATCATCGAGCGGGTTATCATATCGGGTCATTCCGAGGGCAGAGAAGAGCTTGTGGCACTTGCTGATGCAGCACGTGAATTCCTCTCCGTGAATTTGAGGACGGCGGATCAGCAGCAATTCCTTCTTGATCGAAAAGCGCGCCCTTATGCCGAAGGGCTGGCGCTCGCGCTCATGAACCCGGAAATTAAGCGCCGGCCCATGAGCAAGGCGGATGCTTCAAATCTGAAGAGGTCGATCGCCCGGAAACAGGGATGGGCTTTTCTGAAAGCGTGCCAGATGCTGCGTCTGCATGACTACCCGTACGTAGGGCACCAGATCATCACATCATTGAGCGACGTCTGTATACGCGATTTCCTTGATATAATGGGAGAGATCTTCCGCCGCAGTGTTCCGAGTTCCAGTGATCCACGAAAACTGGTGGAATTCATCAACTCGGATTTACAGATTCATCTCGAACAGCAGAGACAGGCTGTGAACGCCGCCTCTCAACGGAAGCTTGATGGACTTCAGGCGCTTTCACATCCGTACGAAGAAGAGAGCGTGCGCATGGTGCGGGCGTTGGGTTACCTGACCGCTCGCCTCCAGACAGAGTTTGCCGAAGAAAATGCTCTAGGAACGACAGAGAGAGGCATTTTCAGGGTTGATCTAAAGGAAATGCGCTCGCTGGTGAACCGACTGGAGCAACCCAGCGGAAAACTGGACGAGGTCCTGCGTCGGGCGGAAAGGGATGGGTTTATCCGGGAGGTCTCCGCCGCCGGCAACTTTGAGGTGGACCGCGCCGACCCCGCATCGAAGGAGATGATGATCAGATTGCATCGGCGATTTGCACCTTACTTCGGGTTCTCCTATCGCGGCCCGTACGAAATCAACACAATCCCTGCGGCGCGGATGGTCGACCTGCTTTTTACCAGGCATCGGCTCCCAGAAGACTGGGCCGACTCGGTGTTTAAGGAGCTCGTCGCGCGGCCCGCACTCAAGACCGAATTCCAGCACTCGCTTTTCGAGAGCGATCTCGAATGACCGCTTCAACTGTCGAGTATCGAGTCTTCGGCCATCTGGCCGTCACCGAGAAGGCGAGAGATGCAGGTACCTGCGAAACGATGGAGGCAGATATCGCGATCGTCGCGCTTGGATGGGAAACGCGTTTCGCCGCGTTCGAAAACCATCTTGACCTGAAGGTCGGCAAGATCGTGGTTCTGGACTTTGCTCTGAAGGAAGCGAACGTCCCAGCCGTCGAAGAAAACCGGCGAAAGCTCATCGCTATGGGTACCCGATGGGGCGTCGAAGTGACTGTGATCACCCTCGAGCCTTCCATCGAGTATCAGAAGAACATCAATCTCCTCGATCACCTGCTCACTCAGATGGCCGCTTCATGTGGCTCATACGAAGGAAGCCTGCGGAAGGTTTTCGTCGAGTGCTCGACGATGCCGCGAATCTACATCCAATGGCTGATTGCGGTGGCATTCAAGAAAATGTCGATTCAGTCTCTCGAATTCGGGTACGCCGAAGGTATCTACGGGAACGCGATCGGCAAAGAGGATTTTTCCAGCGGCTTGGACCGATACGTCACCGTCCCTCATCTTCAAGGCAGCGGAGGAATGGGCGAAGAGAAAGTCCTGCTCGTGGGGATCGGAGGAGATGCCGACGTATTCTACGGATTGATCGATATCGTCAGTCCGGAACGGATCTCGCTCCTCGTCCCAAGAAGCGACAAGAATGCGCATATCGATGCTTTGCTCGATCAACAGGTGGCCAAGGTACGTGAAACCCACCGGCTCGAAGATGGCGAAGTTCGCGACATCCAGGCTTTCGGGCTGATGGCCCACCTCGATGCTTTCGAGACGTATCTCGACGGGTTCGGCTCGCGTGCGGTGGTGAACGTTTTTGTCAGCGGCCCGAAGGTTCAGGCCATCGCTGCTGCCGTGCTCGCCTGCTCCGACAGCCGCGTCCATCTCAAGGCAAGAATTCCCACCTCCTATGCCCATCGTGAAGTCTCAGCGAATGGGCGGTATCATATCTATAGGCTGATTGACCTGACATCCCCTGCCTGCAGCCTTCCCGGGACGTTCTGACACTATCTTGCATTCGAGTAGCATCATGGTCCCAGTAGCCGTTCCGCCAAGCCTTCAGCGCATGTTCGTGTCGCCCGATCCGGTCGATGGGGGGCTAATTCCCACTTGGAAGCTGCTCTACATCAGATCAGGGGGGAATGCAGACTGGCAGAATTCCGTCTAATTAGCGACTAGCTAAAACATATACTCAGGCGAGACTGTTCAGCATAGAAATAGTGAGTCGGCCGTGAACTATCCGCAAGCCATTGATCTGGCCTGTTGATTGAGGCGGATAGCGGCTTTGGAATTGCAGGATTAGCGGTATTTGGACGCTGTTTTCCTGCAATTCGGTTTTGCGATTCCCTTG
>NZ_RZQA01000059.1:0-13629 GCF_004022915.1 Mesorhizobium sp. M7A.F.Ca.US.006.04.2.1 | reverse complement strand
CATCGTGCCGCCGAACTGCCTGTCTGGCTGCACAGATACAATTGGCATCGTCCACATGGCAGCCTAAAGTCAAAAACGCCTATCAGTCGCCTCGCCCTGATCGAGGACAACCTGTTGAAGCTCCACAACTAGGTCGTCCAGCATCACAGTGAACCGCGTACGTAGTATTTTGTCGTAGGCGGCATTCTGGATAGCCGGATACGGGCTCTTCACCCGCTGCACCACCGATTGCGGGATGATGTCGCGAGAAACATTCACGGATTTCGTGAAAAAAGTGTACCCGCCGAAGAGCCCTACTCGCGGGGGCGGTGCAGCACCACCTCGGTGTCACTGCTCGTGTTCATGCGATGGACTAGGCCGGCCAGCTGTTGACGCAGCTCGCGGTAGTTGTAAGTCTCACCCGTGTAGACGAGCACCAAGTCAGGTCGGCCATCCCCCTGGAGCATCCTCGGCTGGCGGCCGCCCTGGATATCGATGATTGCCAGGCGGTGGTGTCCCAGCGCCGCAGGCCCGCCGATCCAAGTCCCCTCGTCGTCCGGACCGTGGTTCGCTATGGTGGCCGTCATATCGGCAAGCTCCCTTCGCGCATCGGGACCTCCGAGGTCTCGATTGAAGTCGATCCATTCACAGATGCCGCACAGGTTATGTCGCCGCATTTGGGCGAAGCAGATATAAGGCCAGTGGGAAACCATCGAGGCAAAGTGACGGATCTAGCCCAGCTACGATCCGCATCCGACATTGTCGGACATCGGACAGCACCGCGATTCGCTGCATAGGAAGCCTGGAGTCGCGATTTCCCCTGGGGGAATCAGCGCATGAAAGGAGAGCTGGGTCGTGTCTGCCGAAATGAGAAATTGCTCCCCCTTATTGCATCACCGAGGAATGTTACCCAGCGCGATAGACGGACATGCCCTATCTCCCCCCGTTGCAGCTGAGGGAGATAGGGGCCAGCTCTTCATTCAACCCTCATGGAGGATGATCAGCCCAGCCATTTCCATGCGCCGGCCTTCACAAGCCGTGCACCATTCAGGTTCTTTTCCTTGAAGCGCGACGATCCTTGTCAGACGTCGCAACACTTGCTGCCGAGAGCACGAGCTCTTCCTCGAGCATGCCTTGATCTGCGCCTCGAACGGCTCGCACATGCTGGGTTTCAACGACTTCGCAGAGGTTGATATTCTGCAGTGACTTCGTCTCGCTGCTGCACGGCATTGACGCTGGGAGCCATGCTCGCGTGGCGCAATTGTGCTGAAGCCGGTGCCCACGGCAACGTTTCTTAACCCGCCCCAGATCCTGGCGTTTGGCTATTTCCGACATTCGTGTCCGGCTTCGGACAAAGGCCGGGTTTGCCGAACGGAGTCGCACCCAATTTCCAGTGCTGCTTGAGCAATAATATCGACCGGCATTACTGCACAACACGAAAGTTGCTGCAAAAACCGAAGTGAACCCAAGGCATCGGGTCAATTGGCATGGCGCTTGCGACTCGGTCGATAGAACGCAGTCAAAATCACGGTTGCAGACCATGCCTACCTCTCAAAGCTCGATAAAGCACGCGAGCAAAATTCCCCGTCTCCGCGGAAGCTCGTCGCCGTTAAACGTGCCTGCTCGGGGGCGGTCTTGCACAAGACCGGTCCGAGGCAACCACGCCAAGGCGCGAGGCTGCCGGAACTGTCGACCGAAGTCGATGCCGCTTCAGTTTAACCGAAAAATGCACCGTACCACTTTGGCCTGGAAGCAAATCAATGACCTATAGAAAGAACGTTCCTCTCGTGACCTTTCGCACGCGTGTTCGCGATGAGTCGATCGGGGGGCCAAATCCTTATCAGTGGGAGAACAAGACCTCCGACGATTATTTCGGGGGCAAGCGCATCATCCTGTTCTCGCTGCCTGGCGCCTTCACCCCGACCTGCTCGACCTTCCAACTGCCCGATTTCGAAAAACTCTATGATCAATTTCTGGAACTGCGAATTGACGCGATCTACTGCGTCTCGGTCAACGATGCTTTCGTCATGAATGCGTGGGGAAAGTCCTTGGGGCTGCAGAAGATCGAGCTGATCCCAGACGGGTCGGGCGAGTTCACGCGCAAAATGGGCATGCTGGTCGCGAAGGACAATCTGGGCTTTGGCATGCGCTCCTGGCGATACGCCGCTCTGATCGACGATGGCGTGGTGGAGCAGTGGTTCGAGGAGGAAGGCTTCTGTGACAACTGCGAGACGGACCCCTATGGCGTTTCATCCCCGCAAAACGTTCTCGACAAATTGAAGGCGGCGGCATGACCCAGAAGTGGAAAGTCTCACACAACCCAAGCACACACTAGAGCCTCCTCGGCAGATCACGGTTCAACATGCATCTCTCAGCAAGCCTGCTTCAACGCCAGAAGCAACGTATGGTCTTATCGCCTCAAGCCATTGAAGCTATTCGCTTGCTGCGATTGACGCATACTGAACTCCATCAGCTCGTGCAGCAGGCACTCGAGAAGAACCCCGTTTTGAAGCCTGACCCGTTTGACGACGATTCGCCGCTGCCAGGGGTGGATCAGCGGAGCAGTCAAAGCAGAAGCGAAATCGGCGAATCGCCCATTGGCGGGCCGTCTGGCGGGCGCGGGCAATGGAAGTCGCAACGCAGTAGCGGCAACGATCGACCTGCCGTCGAGGAGTTTACCGCCCACACCGAAACATTGCACGACCATGTCGCCCGCCAGGTCGCCCTCAACCCGTTCACCCCCCAGGAGCGGCTGATTGCCGGACAGCTCGCCGCTCATCTGGAGGACACTGGCTATCTTCAGGTAAACCTTTTCGATCTGGCCAGGACGTTAAACGTTCGGCAAGCTGATGTGGAACGGGTCATCGGAATCTTGCAGCAATTTGATCCGCCGGGCATTTTTGCGCGAACTCTCAGCGAATGCCTGGAGATTCAGCTGCGCCAGCAAGACCGGTTCGACCCGGCTATGGCAGCTTTGGTCGCCAATCTCGAGATGCTTGCACGGGGGGATTTTCAGGGATTGAAGCAGCGTTGCGGAGTCGACGAGGAGGATCTCCTCGACATGAGGAACGAAATCCGCGCGCTCGATCCCAAGCCTGGAGACCGGTTCCAGTCCGGGACGCCGGAAACCATCGTACCGGACGTCTGGGTAATGCCCAAGTCCGAAGGTGGATGGCGGGTGGAGCTTGATCCGGCCACGCTGCCCAAAGTGTTGATCAACCACACCTATGTCGCCGAAATCTCGCAGCTGACCAAGCAAAATCCGGAAGGCAAAGCGTTTCTCGACAATTGCCAGGAAAAAGGGAACTGGCTGATCAGCAGTCTCAAGCAGCGCGCTAAGACGATCCTTAAGGTTGCGACCGAAATCGTGCGCCAGCAGGATGCCTTTTTTACACACGGCGCCGCCCATCTGCGGCCTCTCTGTCTCAAAAATGTCGCTGACGAGATCGGCATGCACGAGTCGACGGTAAGCCGGGTGACTTCGAACAGGTACATGTTGACTCCGCGCGGGGTGTTCGAGCTGAAGTATTTTTTCGCTGCGCCAATCGCATCCTGCGAGGGCGGCGATGCGCACTCCGCCAAAGCTGTCTGCCATCGGATCAAGGCAATCATAGCCGAAGAATCGCTCGACAAGGTACATTCCGACGAAGACATCGTTGCTCAACTCAAGGAGACCGGCATCGATGTCGCTCGCCGTACCGTCACCAAATATCGCGAGGCGATGAACATCCCTTCCTCCATACGACGGCGCCGCGATAAGCGTTTGTCCGCAGCTGCGATCAAGCGAAGTGACTAACCGACATTCGTGGTCGGCGAGAGGCGACTCTCAACTTCCTCCGGGCCGAAGCAGCTTTCGAAGTCATGGCATTCCCCGCAACTGGGTGCTGTGCATGACGAAAAGCCTTCGGCCTCACACAGCTTGCGGTAAAAGTACTTTTTCCATTTCATGTTTTCTGTGTTGCCTGCCGCCAGCGCGGGAAAATGTCTGGCAAGCAGGCGGCTGAGCTCAGCGCGATTTGAGAGGCCAAGATCCCGCCAAAGATGGTCCATGCGCATCGCACGCCGGGCGATGATCTTGGCCAAGCGGGCGCTCGCCGGGTCGGCCGGCGCAGCATGCGCTAGCAGCAGCCGGCGTAGCAGTTCCTCTTCCAGTTCCGGCTCGGGCTCGCTCAACTCCTCCAAAGCGAATACGCTGCTGGAGGTAGACGGGAAAGTTGCGGCCAAGACATCACGCAATTCGACAGACGAAAGGCCTGTCCCCTCCGTCGCCAACACCTCGCCCGCCTGGACCTCCTCAAGCGAACGTGAATGTACGCAGGGCAGCACATGCTGATCGAAGCTCCTCCCTAGCTCGGACCCACGCCATTGCGCGCTGGATAGGCAGCCATCATCGTAACGGCCGGCTTCAGCTTCCGGCATGACAAAGCGCCTTGTTGACCGCAGGGATGATCTTGTCGCCCCAGAGCTCGATCTGGCGCAGCATCGTCTTTTGGTCGAAGTCGCCCAATTGAGTCTGAACTGCGATCTGGTCCGGTTTCAAGATATCGATCTCTTCCAGCAGGCGATCAATCACGCGATTTACGCTGCCAATCGGCAAATTTTTGCGCATGGTCTCGAAGGACAGATCCTGCTGGGTCGGTGTCTCCTGCAGCAGGTAGCCATCGTGGCTCTGTTGGCGACGCTGATGCAGGGCTTCAGAAAGCCGGCGCTGGAAGCGGGCATTGTCGAGATAGCTGTTGATCTCCAACTCGTCGTGGCTGGCATAGCAGCAGCGCAGCAGCGATATCTTGACGTCGGTGACGTTCTTTTCCTCGGATGCCGCCGCCCTCTCGACTGATTCACGCAGTGTGGTCAAAGTCTCTAAGCCGTCGTGGAAGGCTGTGACAAAAAAATTGTGCCCCTCGCGGTAGGCCCGAGCCATCCGTGCGGCTCCGCCAGCGATCCAGATAGGCGGCGTCGGCTGCTGGACTGTGCGGACCGAAATCGCTGTTGGGGGGATCTTCTCATACTGGCCGTCGTGTTCGAAGACGTTTTGGTTGAGGCCCTTGAGAATGATGTCCAGGTATTCCGAAAAGACGGCCGGCGCCTCATCGATGTCCACGCCGAACCGTTCGAACTCGAACTGCTGGTATCCCAAGCCTACGCCGAGCTCGAGACGGCCGTTCGCAACGATGTCGGCGAAGCCGATCTCGGACAGCAGGCGCTGCGGTTGGTAAAGCGGCAGCACGCAGACGGCAGTGCCCAGGCGAATCGTGCTTGTCAAGCCGCCGCAGTGCGCCACCATCATCAGCGGGGATGGTATGAGGCTGTAATTGTTGAAGTGGTGCTCAGCAAACCACGCGGTGTTGAACCCAGCCTGCTCCGAAGCGACGGCCTGTTCGATGGAGTTGCGGATGACGCTTTCTGAGGATTGGTGATAGCCACGCTGGGCGGCCAGAATGAAAGTGGCAAATTCCATGATTTCTCCTCGTTATAGACACGTCAGCCGACCGGGAATGTGCTCGGCATGCGCATGCTTGGATCTCAAGCACCTCAGGTGCGTCGTGGAGCCGAGGCTTCA
The DNA here is from genome assembly GCF_004022915.1 of Mesorhizobium sp. M7A.F.Ca.US.006.04.2.1. NCBI lineage: Bacteria > Pseudomonadati > Pseudomonadota > Alphaproteobacteria > Hyphomicrobiales > Phyllobacteriaceae > Mesorhizobium > Mesorhizobium sp. M7A.F.Ca.US.006.04.2.1. The sequence goes on along the minus strand of NZ_RZQA01000059.1, from coordinate 8,090 downwards.
TAATGCTCGGCCGGTCGCCCTGCGAAGGCCTGGCAATTAACCTGCGGCCTCCGCAAAACATTCGTCATAGAGCTCGCTGGCGTTTCCCGCATCACCGAACGAGGTCCAGCCGCCGTCCACGTAGAGGATCGAGCCGTTGATGTATGAGGCGTCAGACGAAGCAAGGAAGAACGATGCATCTGCGACGTCTTCTGGCCGTCCCATCCTGCCCATGGGGATGCGTCGTCCGATTGCTGTCAGGTCGATGCGGCCGGCTTTGGCCAACTGAGCAAGTGCGGGCGTGCGGATGTGGCCAGGAGCGACGGTGGCTGTCCGAATTCCGACCGGCCCGAGTTCGGCCGCCATGCAACGGGTCAGCATATCCATCCCCGCCTTGGAGGCGCCGTAGGCATGGCGCGGCGCGAACGGCAGAAAGCTGTCGATCGACCCGAGATTGAGGATCACGCCGCCCGGGCGCATAGCCTTGATCGCTTCGCGCGCGCAGGTGAAGGCGCCGGTAAGGTTGACATCCAGGACGTGTTCGAGCTGTTTCGACAGTTGCTCGATCGCAGGCACAATCCTGTCGGCGGTATCAGCACTATTGACCAGAACATCGATATACCCGAAGCGTCCCCTCAGTTCTTCGAACATCGACACCACATCGCTCTCGACGGCCACGTCCAGCGATTTCGCCAGATGCTTGCCGGGGAGCGATGTAGCCAGCTCTGCCGCTGCAGTGCCATCTTTATCAGCAATCACGACGGTGTCGCCGTTCGCGGCAAAGCGGCGAGCGACGGCCGCGCCAATGCTTTTTGCGCCACCGGTGACGAGCACGATTCGCGCATCTGTGCATTCGGCCGGACAGGAGAGCTCGGCTTGGAGCGCACCATCCACCGGCGGGTGAGCATCCCCCGGCTGGTTGAATGACATCCAGCCTCCGTCGACTGCCAGCACCGAGCCGGTGATGTAGCGCGCCTGCGTGCTGCTCAGAAAACGCACGACCCTGGCGATCTCGTCGGGGCGAGCCAAGCGCCCCATCGGCACGCGGCGGCGTATCGCCGCGAGGTCCATTTTGCCAGCGCGTGCCAGTTCTGTGACCATTGGGGTGCGGACGGAGCCCGGCGCCACCGCCGTGACGCGGATTCCTCGCATAGCCCACTCGCATGCAAGGGACTTTGTCAACGAGATCACGCCAGCTTTCGAGGCTGCGTAGGCGTTGCGCCTGGGATTGCCGACCACGCCCGCCATCGAAGCCACATTGACGATCGCACCGCCCGGCTTCATGCGCCGCGCCGCTTCCCGGGCCATAACGAATGGCCCAATAAGGTTCACTGTCACGCCGCGTCGGAAGGTATCGACAGCGGTGTCGATGATCCTATCCATCGTGGGTCCAACCGCCGCATTGTTGATGAGGACATCGATTTGCGCGAACCGTGCTTCGACCTGGCCGAAAAGTGAGAGCATGTCCTTCTCTCGCGACACATCGCACTCCAGACCGACGTGCGGCGACCCGAGATCCCGAGCCAGTTCAACCACACCACTGCCCGGAAGGTCCACCGCAACTACAGTGTCTCCGTCCGCGGCAAGGATATCGACCAGGGCACGGCCGATCCCGCCCGCAGCGCCTGTGATGATTACGGTGCGTGCTGCCAGTTTCACGAGAGCTTCTCCACGATGACCGCTTGTGATCTCAGCCCATCAACCTTGGGCGGAATGAAGGGCCGAGCCAAATCGTTGCAGTGACCGCCAGTCGCGGCCCCACACAGATGTCGTTCCCGTAGGGCGCTCATCCTCCATTCCTACCCACTTATGCAGCTCCCAGTTGGGGACCCTCGACGCCATCTTGGTCGGTGGGGATGTGACCCTTGAGCAACTGGTAGATGGGATCGTCTGGATGTGGTGCTCCAATCGGCTGTCGCCGGCCGAACCTATCTGCCTCAAGAATCGCTGGCGGGATTTGCTCCTCAACCCAATCGTAGACGACTGTCCGTTCCGCAATTCGCCACTCGTCCTGCCTCTTCTGAAACAGATCGCAGTAACGGCCGCAAAGCAGCGTCTGACGTATTTCTTGGTCTGTATCCGGTCCGCGTTGCAGCGCGGTGAAATAGCTCTCGACCGCGGCCTCTGCTGAACTGATGAAGTCGATCAGGCTGTTCGTGATTTGATGGATGTTACGGTGCCCCGGCAGACCGAGAGCAAATTGGATGAAGTCCTCTGCCGGTCCGCAATAGGGACCGTGCCTGTCATACGCTTCGGGCCAGTATGCGCTACGCAGCGCCGCCTCATCGGCGCGGTCTATCCCGCGGCAGTACCGATACAGGCAGTTGCGGATCGCCTCTCGGTCACGCAGTTCGGTAATTTTCGCGTGGTCGACAGGGTCTGTCGCGAATTGTATGATTGTTTTGTCCTTCCCGATGCCAGTCTGCACTTTGCGTGTGTCTCTCTCTACAACTGAGTTAGCGGGGGGCTCGTCAACTTCCAGAGCTTGTTCGGGGCAGGCTCGTACCCCTTTTGAGGCAAGCAGTTGCTCCCCATCGGCAACATCAATATCACCGGGCAAGATGTAGCCGGCGTCATCAAGCTTGAAGACTCTCGGCGCCCGCGCCCAGCAGCGCGCATGACCCTGGCATCTGGCTTTATGTACGACGACACGCATAGCGAACTCCAATGTCGTTGGCTGAAACTTCAGGACCATTCCAGGATCAGATTCTCGATCCCGAACACATGGCCGCCGAAGGTGATAGGTTCAGTCCCTGTCTTGATCCGAAAGGCTGGGATGCGCGCCAGCCACTCCTCCAGGCCAATGACAATCTCCCGCCGGGCAAGGTGTGAGCCAAGACAACGATGGGGACCATAGCCAAAGGCAGCGTGCCGGTTGTCCTCGCGCGCCAGATCGATCTCATTCGGGCATTCGAATTCCGCCGGGTCACGATTGGCAATCATCGTGGCACAGGAAACATAATCTCCCTTGCGGATCGGCGCGCCTTTGAAGTCGACATCCTTCGTTGCCACTCGGATCATCTGAATGGTCGAATAGGCGCGCAGCAATTCTTCCGCAGCGACGGCAATCCGGTCAGGTTCGCTTCGTAGCAATTCCTGATCTTTGGGGTTGCGCGCGAGATGGGCCAAGTCGAAGCATATGGCTGCTGAGACCGTGTCGAGTCCCGCGACGAACACAAGCACGCCGATGCCACGGACTTCTTCGTCACTGAGCAGACGACCCTCGACCTTTGCCTTCACGATGAAGGTCATGAAATCATCGACCGGCTCCTTGCGGCGCTCGGTGGCAAGTTCGTCGATGAAGGCCACGATCGTCCGGGCTGCGGGTGGTCGTTGCTCCTTATCGCCGTGGAGCAGATCTCTAGCCCAGCCGACAAATGTTTCTAGTCCGTTGTCCGAAAGCCCAATAAAGCGAAGGAAGATATTGACCGCGAACGGAACTGCAAAATCCTTCATGATGTCGCAGCTCGTGCCTGATGCGGCGATCCTGTCGATCAGCTTGATCGCTCGTTCCCGGACAGCCGGCTCCAATGCCATTACCCGCTTTGGCGAAAGCAGCGGATTGAGCAGTGAGCGAAAAACACCGTGGAATGGCGGATCGAGCTCAAGCGGGATCATCGGCCAGCTCTCGCCGAGCACAGAGGCGAAGATGCTGCGATGGCTGGAAAACGTTTCGGTGTCCTGCAGCACCCGGCGCTGGTCGCTCGCGCGAGTGATGACCCAGGTACCCCGACCGTCGCGCGTGTTGCTGGTTGAATAAAAGATCGGAGGCCCGGCATGAACGCAAGCAACCGCTGCATGCGGATCCCCGTTAGCCGTCGGCAACATGCCGGGCGACGTAAACAGGTTGAAGTCCCTCACCATTTCGGGCGGGACATGATCTGGAACCGGCCGCGATTTAACCGCGCCAGAATCGAGAGACCGTTCATGAGATGCTGTCGGCATTTGCATGCAATCGTCGGTGCAAGCTCCGTGCCGAATTCGTCTTTCGATAATCCTTGCCGTTTGCTGGGCAACAGGTGGCGCCTGCGCTGACTTGCTGGTCGGGATTGCAACATTCTTGTCCAGCGTCGGACACAGAATGTAGAATGCTAGACAGCGACTTGGAGCAACTCAACTGGTGGGATCGCTAGCCGATCATGTGCCCGGGGAGCATCCAGTTCGAAAGCTTGCGCTAAGCGGCTTGGTGACTTGGCCGAGGTCACCAGGTGGAAACGACCAACACTTGGGGTGAGCCTAGTGGCGCTCCCCTCGATGATGTCTGGCGGGGTGGTTAGCCGCCTCCGTAGGACAAGATCAGTCTACACGAATGGACTATAGCCTCTCCTCGCATGCCTCATTGGCCGTCCTTCAGAGCCGGCCACACGAGCTTTTGTCTTTCAGCAGGGCGTTTTTCTCGCCAGCTACAGAGCCACACCGACGCCATTAATGAGCGTCCAGTCGACGGGTTGGATGGCCCTGTCCATCTTGCCCAGCACCTTGGCTTAGCATTTGCCGGTGCGGCGGAAGCCTTCAAGACGCAGTTCTTGACCTTCTCCAGATCAGCCTCGGATGGATATCGGCAAGGGTTCAGCTCGTCCTTTTGAACTTGCGCATCTTCGTGTTGGCCAACCCCAGGCCGCCCGACATATTTGCGGTCTATCCGGCACCTCAACTTCGAACAACCTTGCGGCAAGCTCTTGGGATAGCCCACGCTCGTGCCTCCACCACCCGCTCAGCAGAGCCAGATTTGTCGTTGATGGCACGGAACTTGCGGAGTCATTCGCAGATGCGTCACGGACCGAGAGTGTCGTCCCATGAATTCGATCACCAAAAAGGCCGCCCGACGTTGCTGGGACCGCCTGCAATTACCTTATCCCAGAATTGGGAGCAACGGCTTCAAAAGGGATAACTCATCACCTCAATTTTGTCGATCGCGCGGCCATCGAACCGCAGCCATCGATCAGACTTCCGCCTCGTTGCACTCATTGCGACCGCCTTGGTGCTTGCGACAACCGCTCAATTCTGGCTGCCAGGATAACCACATATGGCGACGGAACTTCCTGCTTCAAAGCAATATAGAGATCGTCGATCATCCCCCCATCAAGGCCTCGATCGAGGACACCGCGTTCGGCTTGCTTGGTTCGCAGTGAACAGACCGCACTTCGACGAATGCGATCGATGCGACCGCGCCGAGAACTCTCCCGCATTGTCGACGGTTGGGTCCGTCGGCCCTCCGATGAGGCCTCGGATGCGTCGGGCTCCGAGGCCTCGACTGATGCCGACTGGCCGCCGCCGGAAGGTCTCGCGGCTTTGATCCCCGGCGATGTAGCCACCCCTGCTGCAACAGCTCCTAGCCGGAGAACTCATTCATGACCGAATCGGCGACAGATTTAGTGGACGCGGCTTTGTTCGACCGAGATCGGCTTGACCCAGAAAGTCCCTATCAACGTTCTGGCCCTGCATGGGGTGCCATCATTTCGCTTTCCTTCGGCACCTTCGGGCTTGTGACGGCAGAGTTTCTGCCCGCCAGCGTTCTGACACCGCTCGCGCATGATCTCCGTATCACCACGGGCACGGCTGGACAGGCGCTAACAGCGGCCGCAATCGTCGCGGCGATCTCGGCACCGATAATCGCCATCGTGACAAAGCGTCTGGACCGCAGGGTCGTCATCTGGGCGATGACGCTCCTGCTGATCCTGTCGAACGTTCTGGCGGAGGTTGCGGGGTCGCTGCCGGTTTTGCTGGCGGCACGCGTCGTCCTTGGCATATCGCTTGGTGGTTTTTGGTCAATTTCGGCAGCGTTGGCGATGCGGCTGGTTCCAAGTCACCTCATGCCGCGCGCCATGTCGGTCATCCTCACCGGCGTTTCTGTCGCCTCCGTCTGCGCGGCTCCAATCGGCGCTTATGTCGGTGACATTTGGGGATGGCGAGCCTCGTTCAAGGTCGCCGCAATCGTGAGTGCCGTTGCGCTGCTCGTGCAACTCGTAACCATTCCGCCACTGCCTCCGATCGAAGTGCGCAGATTCCGCAGTCCGCTGGATGTCGCGAAGAATCCGGCGATGAAGGTTGCGGTGCTAGTCGTGCTATTGGTCGCTTCCGGCCATTTTGCCAGCTTCGCCTACATCCGCGCCTTTCTCGAGAGCGTTCCTGCGCTCGACAAGAAGTCAATCCCGCTCGTGTTCCTTGCTTTTGGCACGGCCGGCGTCTTCGGCAATTTAGCCGGCGCATTCCTCACCAAACACAGTCTCAAGGCGGTCGCGGCCCTGCCGCCCCTGCTCATTGCCGTAGCCGCTGTCTCGCTCCTGACCATGAGAGCATCGGCCTTGACCTCGGCAATTGCAGTTGCCGTATGGGGCTTTGCTTTTGGCGCGGTCCCGGTCGGATTGCAGACATGGATGGTGCTACGCGCCGCTCCGAAACAGGCCGAGAGCGCTGGTGTACTGATGGTCATAACCTTCCAAGTGGCCATCGCAGCCGGCACAACTTGCGGTGGCCTATTGGTGGATCACACGGGTATTGCCAGTGTCTTTGTCTACAGCGCGGTTGCCACGTTCCTCGCTGTCTTGACAGTATTTTTGCTCGGCCCGAACCGCAAAACCTGACCGCCTGGTGGGGAGTGACGGTCGGCGGCGTTCACGCTATTGTCACCTCTGAGCTCGGCCCAAAGGCCGCGGCTTCGTCGTAACCATGCGGTCGATGGGGCAGCGCCAAATTGCTTCCTGCTCATCGCGTTGCGATAATACAGCGCGCTTATTGCGTCATCGTGTCCCCGGTCTCGGCTTCAATGCCCGGCTACTGGCTGCGGAGGCAGATGGGCGCCGGCGTCCCACCGACGACGATCGGTCTTTTCTCATGTAGCTGTCGGGGAAACGAGGCAGGTTTTCCGCCAGAACCCGCCAGTCGTCGCGCTCGCGTTCGCCTTCCTTGCGCGCACCGAACAACTGGATGATGATCTTGCCGTCGGACCCATATGCTTCGAGCGAGGTGACGTGACTGTCATTGGTCGGCTTGCGCACGGCCCAAACCTCACGGATTTGGTGGGTCCTGAGATGCAGCCGGAACGTTTCGTCCAGCACATGGATGCACGGCCCGATCTGCTTGACCGACTTGATTAAGCCGGAATGGGTCTGGATAGAACCTCGGTTGCCGACGAAGCACATGATCGGCAATTCGTCTTCGGCCGCACGCTGGAGCACGGCGCCAACTGCGGCATTGTCGAGCAGCCAAGCGTAATCCTGGCCGACCATGCGCAAAGCCTGGCAGCGGCTGAGCTTGAGCGTCTTTAGAAGGTTGACGTCAGTCAGCCGGCTCCAGTACTCGCGTAGGTCGTCCACCGTGCCGGCCCAGTCCGCAGTCCTCGCGCCCAGGTCGGCTACTCTCGCCTTAAGCGACATGGTCGGCTCCTGGTTGGCGGATACGAGCTCGGCCACCAGCTTTCGATAGGCATGAAGGTTGGAGACCGGCCTGAGATGCACCTTATGCACTGCTGCGCCGGCGGCGTCGAAGAATTGCAAACTGCGCTGGATTCCGCCGCGATGGCGCCTTTCAACAGCGAAACCATACCTCCAAGCCTGCGGGAAGACGCGAAGGTCGAATTCGTCACCAAGGACCATGGCGTGATTGTTGCCGGTTATCACTCTGTTGAAGACGCCAATCTTTTCGTGCACGGCACCTTGATTGCGGGTCAGCGCCGTCACTTCGCCCACGAATTCGAGGCCCGTCAGAAGGTGATTGACGCGCGGGTCGATGCGTGCCGCGCCGAAACCGCAATGGGCCGCGACCAGTTCCGCTTCCGAAATGGCCAATTGGGCGGCGAAATCACGCGCGGGAATGTTCGGACAGACTTCCCACGCACGCCGGATTTCGTTGGGCGACCGCTTCTTGCGCTGATCCATGTTTTTACCCCTGCCCCGTTCTTCTTTTGACGATCGATCGAAAAACGGGCCTCAGGGATGTGCACGGCGGACGCGATCGATCGTCAGGCACATGCCAGTCGAATCCTGTCTCCGGGCGGTCAGCGGCCAATCGCCGGTAGCGAGCGATTGTTGGGTGGTCGGCGCCAATCGGCCGATCGAGCATTCGGGTACCACCGGCGGTGCTGCTTTCCCACCAAGGCGGGTCTGATGGAT
>NZ_RZQA01000599.1:0-4027 GCF_004022915.1 Mesorhizobium sp. M7A.F.Ca.US.006.04.2.1 | reverse complement strand
GGCCGGGGTCGGTCAACGTTGCCGCCGCGCCGAATTCCAGCGGCGTCAACAGGTCGGCTGCCGGATAGAGGATCGGGTTGTCGAGCACCTCCTTGGGCAGCAGCTTGTTGACGCGCGCATCGGTCGACGGCGCACCATTGGCCAAATGCTCCTTCACCGCCACCTGCGGATTCATCAGGTAGTTGAGCAGCGCGTAACCGGCGGGCTTGTTCGGCGCGTCTTTCGGAATGGCATAGAAATCGGTCCAGATCTCGCCGCCTTCCTTGCCCAGCACATAGGCGATCTCGGGAATGTCGCGATGCAGCTGCGCGCCGTCATTCGTCCAGCACATGGTCATCCACGCGTCGCCGGCGCGCATCCCCGGCTGGTAGTCGGAGGAGACCGCGAACAGATGCGGCTTGACCTTCAGCAGCAGCTCCTCCGCCTTGGCCAGTTCGTCCTGCTTGAGCGAATTGAACGAGTAGCCGTAATATTTCAGCGCATTGCCGATCGTGGTCAGCTGGTAGTCATGCACCATGGTGCGGCTGTCGCCTTCCGCCATGGCGGTGTCCCAGAACTCCTTCCAGCTCGTCATCGGCTTGGTCAGCTTCTGGGTGTTGACGGCAAAGCCGGTGGTGCCCCAGTTCTTCGGCACGGCGTAGATCGTCCCATCGATCGTGCCCTCCGAGGTGAAGCGCGGATCCTCTTGCGAGCCGTCGAAATTCGGCAGCTTCGCCATCTCCAGCGGCTCGATGATGCCGAGCTTCTTGTAGGTCGAGATCGTGTAATTGGTCGGCACGAACAGGCTCCAGCCCGAGGCCCCGGCCTGCAGCTTGGCCAGCATCTCCTCATTGGAGCCGAACACGTTGACCTCGACGGCGACGCCGGTGTCCTTCTTGAAGTTCTCGAAGGTCGCCGGGTCATGATAGTTCGGCCAGGTGGCGATCGACATGCGATCGCCAAGGCTTTCCACGGCAAAGGCCGGTGTCGGCATGATGCCGATCTCGCGCGCCATCACCGCAGTGGCAATGCCAAGGCCGGTGAGACCGAGAAAGTCGCGGCGGCCGATCGAGCCGCGCTTCAAACGCATCAGCTGGTCGACGAAATTCTCGGGGCTTATCGGCAGTCCGTCACGATATGATTTCGACATGTTTATCTACCCTCTGGTTGGCCCCGTTGTTCTTGGTCTCCGCAAACGCCAGCGGCGTTCCGGAGGCAAAGCCGATGGCGACGGGTTCACCCGGCTTGAAGAGATTGCCGTGACCGATCAGGTGATCGGCTTTGGCCAGCAGCGTTCCGATGCCCTTGACCTCGATCGCGTATTCCGCCGTCGCGCCCAGGAATATCCGGTTGCGGACGATGCCCTTGAATGGGCCGCTTGCCTGGGCGCCGAGACTGAGCGATTCAGGACGCAGGCTGACCGAAACGACCTCGCCCTGCTGCAAGGCGGTCCGTTTGCGCGCCGCAATGACGGTGCCGTCGGCAAGCGCCACCTCCACCAGATCGCCGGTATGCCCGGCGACGGTACCGCTCAAAAGATTGGTCTTGCCGACGAAATCGGCAACAAACAAGTCGGCCGGTTCGTCATAGATCTCGCTCGGCTGCCCGAGCTGGACGATGCGGCCGCCATTCATGACGCAGACGAAATCGCTCATCGACAGCGCTTCCTCCTGGTCGTGCGTGACCAGCACGAAGGTGATGCCGATCTCGCGCTGCAGGTTCTGCAGCTCGATCTGCATGTCGGTGCGCAGCTTCTTGTCGAGCGCCGCCAGCGGCTCATCGAGCAAGAGCACCGCCGGCTTGTTGACCAGGGCGCGGGCAAGCGCCACACGCTGCTGCTGGCCGCCCGACAGTTCGTGGATCTTGCGGCGGCCATAGCCGGCGAGCCGCACCATTTCGAGCGCCTCGCCCGCCCTTGAGGCGATCTCGCGCGAAGACAGCCTTGGCCGCGCCTGGCGCAGCCCATAGGCGACATTGTCCTCGACATCGAGATGCGGAAACAGCGCGTATTGCTGGAACACCATGTTGACCGGCCGCCGGTAGGGCGGCGTGCCGGCCATGTCCTGGCCGCGAATGAACACCTGGCCTTCGCTCGGCTGTTCGAAGCCGCCGATCATGCGCAGGCAGGTGGTCTTGCCGCAGCCGGAGGGACCGAGCAGCGCGACAAAGGCGGAGGGCGGGACAGCGAGATCGATGCCGCTGACCGCGGTCACCGCGCCATAGCGCTTGGTGACGCCGCGAAACTCGATGTCGGGCACTGCGGTCAAGGCTGATGGCTCCAGCAACAGGGCAATATCGGAACGCTACCAGAGCCAATGGCGGCTAGTATATACCTCTCAGGTGGTATATCTGATCTATTTTCTCGTTTAAGGGGGTATGCATTGTCCCGCAGCGACGAATACAGCCGGCTCGCCACGCTCGTCGCGACGACGCGGGAGACCAGCGGCGATCTCTTTGGCCAGGCGCTGGTCGAGTGGCTGCGGCAGCACGTTAGATTCGACCACTGCGTGATCTTCGGCTATCGCGGCGCCTCGCGCCCGCCGCTGCTGTTCGAGACCTTCTCGCCCACCGAGAGCCATGTGTTCGTCGCGCTCTATCAGGAAGGGCCGTATCTGCTCGATCCGTTCCATCACGCTGCGGTCGAGCGCAAGGAAGGGTTCTGGCGCATGCGCGAGCTGGCGCCGGACCGTTTCTATGCCAGCGAGTATTTCCGCTCCTATTACAGCCAGACCAGGCTGGCCGAGGAGGTCGGCTTCTTCGTGCCGCTGCCGGGCAAGGATGCGCTGGTGTTGTCGCTGATGCGGCTGCGCGCTTCAGGCCCTTTCGGCACCGCCGATGCCAGATTGCTGCGCGACATGGCTCCCGCGGTGATCAGCTTCATCAGGTTGCGCTGGCCTGCTCTTCCGGCCGACGAAACGGCGGAAGCGAAGCAGGACGAGACGGCCGCTATGGTCAACGAATTCGACCGCGCCCATATCTGGCAGAGCCTGTCGCTGACGCCGCGCGAAAAGCATGTCGTCGACCTGGTGTTGCAGGGGCATTCGACGGAGTCGATCGCCCGCGCCATGCGCATCGTGCCGGGAACCGTGAAGGTCCATCGCCGCAACATCTACCGCAAGCTCAAGATCAAGTCGCAGGCCGGCCTGTTCGCGCGCTTCGTCGAGATCATCGATGCACGGATCCGGTAGGCTCTCTAACCGCCGGCTTCCCACGACCCGGTCTCGGCCATCCGCTTCAGCAACGGCGCCGGCTTGAACACATCCTTGCCCGTCCGTTGATGCCAGTATTCGAGCCGCTCGATGATCCTGGCCGGACCTTCAAGGCCAACCCAGAACATCGGTCCGCCCTTGCCGATGGGAAAGCCGTAGCCATTGACCCAGACGACATCGATGTCGGACGCACGGGCCGCTATGCCTTCCTCCAGGATCTTGGCGCCCTCGTTGATCAGGGGGTAAAGCGTGCGCTCTACGATTTCCTCCGCACTGATCGCACGCGGTGCGATACCCTTCTCGGCGGCCTTGTCGCGGATCAGCGCTTCAACCTCGGGATCCGGCACTGGCGTGCGCGCGCCAGCCTCATAGAGGTAAAAACCCCGGCCGGTCTTCTGGCCGAAACGTCCTTGTTCGCACAGCGTGTCGGCGATCACGGCTTTCTGGCCGCGTGCCTTGCGGTTGCGCCAGCCAATATCGAGACCGGCGAGATCGCCCATTTGGAACGGCCCCATCGGCCAGCCGAAATCGGTGAACACCTGGTCGATCTGGCTGGGCGTTGCGCCTTCCAGAAGAAGCGCTTCCGATTCCGAGCCCCGCGCGGCAAGCATGCGGTTGCCGACGAAGCCGTGGCAGACGCCGACCACGACGGCCACCTTGCCGATCCGCCTCGCCAGGTCGACTGATGTCGCCAGCGCATCGGGCGCGGTCTTCTCGGCGCGCACGATCTCCAAGAGCTTCATGACATTGGCCGGCGAAAAGAAATGCAGGCCGAGCACATCCTGCGGCCGCGAGGTCGAGGCAGCGATTTCGCTGATGTCGCGATAGGAGGTGTTGGT
>NZ_RZQA01000598.1:0-4029 GCF_004022915.1 Mesorhizobium sp. M7A.F.Ca.US.006.04.2.1 | reverse complement strand
GTCGAAATGGAGGCGGTGGTCGACGACGGCGACCGCTTCGCCAAGCCTGACCTTTTGTTCCACCAGACCATACTGCGCATGACCGGCAATGAGCTGATCGGCTCGCTGGCGGCACTGGTCGAAACCGCATTGGTGACGAGCTTTCGTCTTTCCAACGACAATCCGGAAGGGCAGCGCCCCTCATTGCCGCTGCACCGGGAAGTCGCCGAAAAGATCGCCGCCGGCGACGCGACCGGCGCACAAAAGGCGCTGCTGGTCCTCATCGACAATGCTGAGGAGGACGTGCGCCGCAGTGTCGAGAACCGCAACAAGCGCCGCCAGAATCGGGAGCTGGCATCGTGAGCGAGAACAAACGCAAGCTACGGTCCGAGGCCTGGTTCGGCGGTGAGGGCAAGAACGCCTTCATGCACCGCAGCTGGATGAAGAACCAGGGCATTCCCGCCGACGCTTTCGACGGCCGCCCGGTGATCGGCATCTGCAACACCTGGTCGGAATTGACCCCGTGCAATGCCCACCTGCGGGCGCTGGCCGATCACGTCAAGCGCGGCGTCTATGAAGCCGGCGGCCTGCCGCTCGAATTTCCGGTGATGTCGCTGGGCGAGAGCAACATGCGCCCCACCGCCATGCTGTTTCGCAACCTGGTCAGCATGGATGTCGAGGAGTCCATCCGCGGCAATCCGATCGATGGCGTCATCCTGCTGGTCGGTTGCGACAAGACCACACCGGCGCTGCTGATGGGCGCCGCATCGTGCAACCTGCCGACCATCGCCGTTTCCGGCGGGCCGATGCTCAACGGCAAGTTCCGCGGACACGATATCGGCTCGGGCACCCATGTCTGGAAATTCGCCGAGGAGGTTAAAGCCGGCCGCATGCCGGTTGCCGACTTTCTCGCCGCCGAGCAGGGCCAAAGCCGATCGGCGGGCAGCTGCATGACGATGGGCACAGCCTCGACCATGGCCAGCATGGTCGAAGCGCTCGGCATCGGCATGCCGGACAACGCCGCGATCCCGGCGGTGGATTCGCGCCGTGGCGTGCTCGCCCAGATGGCCGGACGCCAGATCGTCGATCTGGTGCGCAGGGACGTGACGATCGCGGAGATCCTCACCAGGCAAGCGTTCGAGAACGCCATTCGCGTCAACGGCGCGATCGGTGGCTCGACCAATGCGGTGCTGCATCTGATCGCCATCGCCAACCGGATCGGTGTCGATCTCAGCCTCGAAGACTGGGACCGCCTAGGTCGTGACGTTCCAACCATTGTCGATTTGATGCCGTCGGGCCGGTTCCTGATGGAAGATTTCTACTACGCCGGGGGGCTAGCTGCGGTCATGGCGTCGCTTGATGAAGTGGGGCTTCTTCATCGCGACGCCATGACCGTCAGCGCCAAGACCATCGGTGAATTGATCGACGGCGCGCCCAACTACAACAGCGAAGTGATCCGCCCAATGAGCGAGCCGCTGACCAAGGAAGGGGGCATCTCCATCCTGCGCGGCAATCTGGCGCCTGACGGCGCGGTCATCAAGCCGTCCGCGGCAACGCCCGAGCTGATGCAGCATCGCGGCAAGGCGGTGGTGTTCGAAAACATCGAGCATTACTACGCCCGCATCGACGATCCGGAGTTGGACATCGACGCCACCTCGGTGATGGTGCTGAAGAACTGCGGGCCGCGCGGTTATCCCGGAATGGCCGAGGTCGGCAACATGCCGCTGCCGGCCAAACTGCTCAAGCTAGGCATCTCCGACATGGTGCGCATTTCGGACGCGCGCATGAGCGGCACCGCCTACGGCACCGTGGTTCTGCATGTGGCGCCGGAAGCAGCCGCAGGCGGCGCGCTGGCGCTGGTGCGCGACGGCGACCTCATCGAGCTCGACGTCGCCGGCCGCCGGTTGGAACTTTTGGTGTCGGAAGAGGAGCTCGCCATCCGCCGGCGTGACTGGAAGCCGCCGGCGTCGCCGGAGGGCGGCTACCAGAGCCTTTATGTCGAGCGCGTGCTGCAGGCCGACAAGGGCTGCGATTTCGACTTTCTCGTCGGCCGGCGCGATGCCGGCATTCCTCGGCATTCGCACTAGAGAGGCGCGCGATGACGGATGAAATCGGCTACGCGATCTATCCAAGCCTCAAGGGCCGCAGCGTCTTCATAACAGGCGGCGGCAGCGGCATCGGCGAAAGCCTGGTGCGCCATTTCTGCGCCCAGGGCAGCCGCGTCGCCTTCGTCGACATGGCCGAAGAACCATCCCAACGTCTGGTCGACGCGATTGCGGCCGACGGACATGCCGCGCCGCTGTTCATTCCATGCGACCTGCGCAACGTCGAAGAGTTGCAGGCGGCAACCGTGCAGGCAATGCAGCACAATGGCCCCATCCAGGCGCTGTGCAACAATGCCGGCAATGACGACCGCCACCAGACCAAGGATGTGACGGTTGCCTATTGGGACGACCGCATGGCGGTCAATCTGCGCCACCAGTTTTTCGCGGCGCAGGCAGTGCGTCCGCAGATGAGCGCGCAGGGCGGCGGCTCGATCATCAACTTCGGCTCCATCACCTGGATGGTCGGCGATCCGGATTGCCCAGCCTATGTCACCGCGAAAGCGGCTGTTTACGGCATGACGCGGGCGCTGGCCCGCGAGCTTGGCCCTGAGCGCATCCGCGTCAACTGCATGGTGCCGGGCTGGGTGATGACCGAGCGCCAGATTCGCCTGTGGCTGGACCCGGCCGGCGAACGCCAGATCGCGGAAAGGCAGTGCCTGCCCGACCGGCTGCAACCCTCCGATATCGCGCGCATGGCGCTGTTCCTCGCCGCCGACGACAGCCGCATGTGCACAAGCCAGCAGTTCATCGTCGATGCGGGCTGGGTGTGACCCGTACGGCTTCAAAGGAAGAAGGTTAGTTCATGCGTCTTGTTCAGTTCAGAATGGCCGACGGCAGCAGAGGGGTTGGCCGTGTCTGCGATGACGGCAATCATCTGCACCCTCTCGAGAAGACCAGCAGCGTGCTGGAGCTGGCCGAAGCGGCAATTGCCCAGGGCACGTCGATCGCAGCGCTGGTCGAGAAGCGGACCGGCACAGCGAAAATCGACTACGACCAACTGTTGCGCGATGGGCAGGTGCTCGCTCCGGTCGACCATCCCGAACCGGCGCGCTTCCTGGTCACCGGCACCGGCCTCACCCACACCGGAAGTGCCGCCGCGCGCAACCAGATGCATGTTCTGACCCATGGCGAAGGTGCCGACGAATCCGATTCCTTGAAAATCTTCCGCATGGGACTGGAGGGCGGCAAGCCTGGCGCCGGCAAGATCGGGATTCAGCCAGAGTGGTTCTTCAAGGGCGTCGGCACCTGCGTTGTCCCGCCCGGCGCGCCGCTGCCGATGCCGGCATTCGCGAAAGCCGGTGCAGAGGAAGCCGAGATCGTCGGGCTTTATGTCAATGGACCCGATGGCCATCCCTATCGCATCGGCTATGCGCTCGGAAACGAATATTCCGACCACGTGACGGAGGGCGAGAACTACCTTTATCTCGCCCATTCCAAGCTGCGCTCCTGCTCGATCGGTCCGGAACTGCTGATCGGTGACCTGCCCGAAGAAGTGCGCGGCCATTCGCGCATCCTGCGCGACGGCACTGTTATCTGGGAGCAGGAGTTCCTGTCGGGTGAAGCGCACATGTCGCACTCGATCGCCAATCTCGAACACTTCCATTTCCGCTACCCGATGCACCGCAGGGCGGGCGACCTGCACGCCTATTTCTTCGGCGCGGCGGTGATGAGCTACGCCTCCGGCGTCAAGACGGCTTCCGGCGACGAGTATGAAATCCAGGCACAGACGTTCGGCAAGCCACTGCGCAACCGGATGGTGTCGGTGCCGGACGAGGGACTGGTCGCTGTTACCCAGCTGTGACGGCGCAGGCCCGAAAATTACGGTCCACCAGAACGATAATGGGAGATTAAAAATGGGACTGAAGAAAGCGTTTCTAAGACTAGCGACAATCGGGCTCAGCATCGGCCTGATGACATCGGCGGCGCTCGCCGCGAACCTTCGGGT
>NZ_RZQA01000597.1:0-4030 GCF_004022915.1 Mesorhizobium sp. M7A.F.Ca.US.006.04.2.1 | reverse complement strand
CAGCAGCGCTGTCGAGATCAGCACGCGCTCGACATGGATGCCGCCATATCTGGCCGCTTCCGGGTTTTCGCCGGTGACCCTTATCCTGAAGCCGAGCGTGGTGCGCACGATCAGGAACCAGATCAGCGGTGCCGCCAGCAGCGCCACGATAACGCCGAGATGCAGCCTTGTACCTTCGATCAGCACAGGGAAATTGGCCGAATCCTCTATCGGCGGCGAGATCGGATAGCCGCTGAAGGAGTCCTTCCACGGTCCTTCGATCAGCGCCATCAGCGCGTAGTAGATGACCGAGTTGAGCAGCAGCGAACTGACGACATCGTCGACCTTGAATTTTACCCTGAGGGTCGCCGGCACCAGCGCGACCGCGGCCCCGGCCGCAGCGCCTGCGACCGCCATCAACACCATGGCGAGCGGTCCCGGCATCGGGATGGCGCCGACAAAGCAGCTGGCCACCGCGCCGGCCAGCAATTGACCCTCGGCGCCGATGTTCCAGAATTTTGCCCGGAAGGCGCCCGCCACCGCCAGTCCGGTGAAGATCATCGGCGCGGCGCGCACCATCGTTTCGGTGATCGCATAGCTGTCGCCCAGCGAGGCCGTGAACATCACGCCATACGCATCGAGCACGCCGGCGCCGGCCAGCGCGATCAGGCCGCTGCACAGGACAAGCGTCGCGCCGATAGCCAGCAGCGGCAAAGCGAGGTTGAACCAGGCCGGCGTAGAGGTGCGGACTTCCAGGCGAAACATCAGCTGTGCCCCTCCGCCCCGGTCATCATCAGGCCGAGCTGTGCGATCGTTGCATCGGCGCTGTCGAGCGTGCCGACAATGCGGCCCTCATACATCACCGCGATGCGATCGCAGAGCACCAGCAGCTCTTCCAGATCCTCGCCGATGACGATGATGCCGCAGCCCTTGGCCCGCATGTCGAGGAACTTTTCGTGGATGAAACGCGCCGCGCCGATATCGAGCCCGCGCGTCGGTTGCGAGACGATCAGAACCTTCGGGTCGAAAGCGAGTTCGCGCGCCAGAAGGGCCTTCTGCAGATTGCCGCCGGACAGCGCGCCGGCGCGGGTCATCGGCCCGGGGCACCTGATATCATAGGCCTTGATCTGCTCTTCCGCGAAGGCGCGGATCGCATCCGGCTTGAGCAGACCCTTGCTGCTGAACGCGGCGGTGCCGATGCGCGGCAACACCATCGAATCCGCGAGCGGCAGGTTGGTAACCAGCCCCGTCGTCATACGGTCTTCCGGGATGCGGCCAAGACCGAGCGCCTGCACTTCGCGCGGCGAAAAGCGTGAGACTTTCTGGCCGGCGATCGTCATCCGGCCGGCGTCAGGTACGCGCACGCCGGAGATGACCTCCGCCAGCGCGCGCTGGCCATTGCCCGACACGCCGGCAATGCCGAGGATTTCGCCTGCACGCACGGCAAGCGACACGTCGCGCAGCGCCGTACCCGAATGACGCGAGGTGGAAATGCCATTGAGGGTGAGCACAGCGGCACCCGGCGTCGATGGTCCCCGCGCCGGCGGCACGATCTCATGGCCGCACATCAGTTGCGCCATTGCGGACGATGTCGTGTTGGCGGGATCGTCGACGCGGCCGGCGACGCGCCCATGCCGCAGCACTGTGCAGCGATGCGTCAGTGCCCGCACCTCGTTGAGCTTGTGCGAGATGAAAATGATGCCGAGCCCTTGCGCCGCCATCGACCGCAACGCCGAAAACAGCCCGTCGACCTCGCTCGGCGCCAGCACCGCCGTCGGCTCGTCGAGGATCAAGAGCCTGGCGCCGCGAAACAGTGCCTTGACGATTTCGAGCCGCTGCTGCTCGCCGACCGACAGCGCCGAGACCGGAAGATCGGGATCAAGCGTCAGCCCATGCTGGCGGCCGATCTCGGCCAGCCGCGCCAGCCCGCCGGCGCGGTCGATCCGCCCTGTCTTGCCGGGAATGCCTATCAGCAGGTTCTCCAGCACCGTCAGCCTTGGCGCCAGATGAAAATGCTGGTGCACCATGCCGATGCCGGCGGCTAGCGCATCGGCGGAACTTGTGATCCGCACCGGCCTGCCCTGGATGAGAATCTCGCCGGCGTCGGGCGCATAGGCGCCGAACAGCACGTTCATCAGCGTCGTCTTGCCGGCGCCGTTCTCGCCCAGCAACCCGAGGATTTCGCCGGGCGCGACGCTGAGATCAACGGCCTCGTTCGCCTTGACGGCGCCGAAGCTCTTGGTGATGCCGCGCATTTCGATGAGGGGGGCGGACAAGGGGGCTCCTGAACGGACGGGCTTTGCGATTCAACTTTGATTGAGAGGAATGCGCTGCACCCCCCTCTGGCCTGCCGGCAATCTCCCCCTTGAGGGGGAGATTGGATGTCATATCGGCTTTCGCCAATTTTCTTGAAAGAACAGCGCGTCGCCGAAACTGCTAATCTCCCTCCTTGAGGGGGAGATGTCCGGCAGGACAGAGGGGGGCGCCTAGCGCCAGCCCCTCGAACCAGAACTCAATCCGAAACCGGCGTGTTCTCGTCCACGTCGACGCGGAAATTGCCTTCGAGGATCTCGGCTTTCTTCTTTTCGACCAGCTCCTTCACATCAGCCGGCAGCGTCTTGTCGAACTTGTGGTAGGGCGCCAGATGCGAGCCGCCCTTGGCCATGCGCGAGAAGTCGCCATAGTCCTGCGCGGTGAAGACGCCGGCCTTGACCAGCTTGATCGCCTGTTCGACCGTCGGATACATGTCCCAGACCGGGCCGGTGATGACCGTATCCGGGCCGAGACTCGATTGGTCGGACATGTTGGAGATGGCAAGGATCTTCTTGTCGACCGCCGCTTCGATGACACCGAAGCGCTCGGCATAGATGACGTCGACACCGGCGTCGATCTGCGCGACCGCCGCTTCCTTGGCCTTGGGCGGATCGAAGAAAGAGCCGATGAAGGCGACCTTCTTCTTGATGTTCGGGTTGACCTCCTTGGCACCGGCGAAGAAGGCGTTGACCAGCCGGTTCACTTCCGGAATGCCCATCGCCGCGACAGCGCCGATCGTGCCCGACTTCGACATCTTGCCGGCGATCATGCCTGAGAGATAGGCGGGTTCATGGATCCAGTTGTCGAAAACGCCGAAATTCGGTTCTGCGGGCCCAGCACCGGAGCCGAACAGCCAGGCGGTCTTCGGGAACTGCTTGGCGGTGCGGCGCGACTCACGCTCGGCGGCGAAGGCATCACCCAGCACCAGCTGGTAGCCGCCTTGCGCGTATTCGCGCATGACGCGGCTGAAATCGGCGGTCTGCACCTTCTCCGACCATTTGTATTCGATGCCGAGTTCCTTCTCGGCCTTCTGCAGGGCGACATGGATCTGGTTGTCCCATGGCTCCTCGATCGGCGTGGCGAAGATCGCCGCCACCTTCAGTTTCTTGTCCTTGCCGAAGGCAGCGCCCGGCAGCATTGCCGCAGCCAGGCCAAGCGCGCCCAACTCCAGCACATTGCGCCGCGAAAGCCCTTCGCGTGCGGATTGAAATCTGTTCTTTCGGTTTTCCATTGTATTCCCCTCTGTTCGACAGCCGTGTCGAGCCGGCTGTTCTAAAAATCAGACGAGGAACTATGGAACGGGTCCGGACTTTTGTCCACGTGGTCAAATTTGACCGCACCGGATTCTCGAAGTCAGCCGGAGAGACTTGCCGATCAGACCCGTTCCAGCGCGATCGCGATGCCCTGGCCGACGCCGATGCACATGGTGGCAAGCGCATACCGGCCGCCGCGCTCGCGAAGCTCCAGCGCCGCCGTGCCGGATATGCGGGCGCCCGACATGCCCAGGGGATGGCCGAGCGCGATGGCGCCGCCATTCGGGTTGACGTGTTCGGCGTCCTCGGCAATGCCGAGCTGGCGCAGCACGGCGATGCCTTGCGAGGCAAAGGCTTCGTTGAGCTCGATGACGTCGAACTGTTTTGGCGTCAGGCCAAGCCGCGCGCAGAGTTTTTGCGTCGCCGGCACCGGGCCGATGCCCATGATGCGCGGCGCCACACCGGCGGCGGCTCCGCCGAGGATG
>NZ_RZQA01000596.1:0-4041 GCF_004022915.1 Mesorhizobium sp. M7A.F.Ca.US.006.04.2.1 | reverse complement strand
GCATATGGCCCCGTATGCTTCCATTCCGACAAATCGCGCGACGGGTGTAACCCCAGGTGTCACCACGGCCCCGGTCGTCACCACGACCCCGGTCGTGACCAGGACTTCCGGCCGTCACTACGACTTCAAGTTGTCACTACGACTTAGGGCTGAGGCATTTCAAGTCTTTATGGCCCGGCGATGGCATTTGCGCACATCTGGTCGCATCAGCCGAACAAAATCTTGCTCTGCTGCGCTGCGATATGCATAAGCGATGGCGACCGTGGAGGAACGATCATGGCTGCCGAACAACCGCTCTGGACCCCGACGCAAGACCAGATTGACGCAGCACCCTTGACCGCCTTCACCAAGGCCGCCGGAGTCAAAGCCGGCGTAGCGTTTTCCTCGTATTCGCAGCTTCACGCCTGGTCGGTCGAGGACCGTGAAGGGTTCTGGAGCCTGGTCTGGGATTTCTGCGGCATCGTCGGCGGCAAGGGCGACAAGCTGCTCGTCGACGGCGACAAGATGCCCGGCGCTTCTTTCTTTCCCGATGCGACACTGAATTTCGCCGGGAATCTGCTGAAGAAGACCGGCTCAGGCGACGCAATCGTGTTTCGCGGCGAAGACAAGGTCGAGCGCCGGCTGTCCTGGAACGAGTTGCACGCGCTGACCTCGCGGCTGCAGCAGCTTTTCCTGTCGCTCAAGGTGAAGAAGGGCGACCGCATTGCCGCCATGATGCCCAACATGCCGGAGACCGTCGCCGCCATGCTGGCCGCCGCCTCGGTCGGCGCCGTCTGGTCGTCCTGCTCTCCCGATTTCGGCGAGCAGGGCGTGCTCGACAGGTTCGGCCAGATCGAGCCCGTCGTCTTCATCGCGCCGGATGGCTATTGGTACAATGGCAAGGCGATCGAAGTCGCCGACAAGATCGCCGCGGTCGCGGCCAAGCTCGGCACTGTCCGCAAGATCCTGGTCGTCGACTATCTCGGCACATCGAGCGATGTCGCCGGGATCATCGACAAGGCGGTGGCGCTGGAAGAGGCGCTGTCGCCCTTCGCCGGCAAGCCCGTCGCCTTCGAGCCGCTGCCGTTTTCGCATCCGCTTTACATCCTGTTTTCGTCGGGAACGACCGGCATTCCCAAATGCATCGTCCATTCGGCCGGCGGCACGCTGATCCAGCATGTCAAGGAACACCGGCTGCATGCCGGTCTCACCGACGGCGACCGCTTTTTCTACTTCACCACCTGCGGCTGGATGATGTGGAACTGGCTGGTGTCGGGGCTCGCTTCGGGTGCGACGCTGCTGCTCTATGACGGTTCGCCCTTCTACCCCGACGGCAATGTGCTGTTCGATTTCGCCGATGCCGAGAAGATGACTTTCCTCGGCACCTCGGCCAAGTTCATCGATTCCGTGCGCAAGGCCGGCCTCAAGCCGATCCGCACGCATGATCTGTCCACTGTGCGGGCAATCTCCTCCACCGGCTCGCCGCTGTCGCCGGAAGATTTCCGCTTTGTCTATGACGGCATCAAGAAGGACGTACATCTGGCCTCGGTCTCCGGCGGCACCGACATCGTCTCCTGCTTCGTGCTCGGCGTGCCGACGCAGCCGGTCTGGACCGGCGAGATCCAGGGACCCGGCCTCGGCCTGGCCGTCGATGTCTGGGACGACGACGGCAGGCCGGTCCGACAGGAGAAGGGCGAGTTGGTCTGCGCAAAAGCCTTTCCGGCGATGCCGATCGGCTTCTGGAACGACCCCGATGGCAAGAAGTACCGGGCGGCCTATTTCGAGCGCTTCGACAATGTCTGGTGTCATGGCGATTTCGCCGAATGGACCGAGCATGGCGGCCTCATCATCCATGGCCGCTCCGACGCCACGCTCAACCCGGGCGGGGTGAGGATCGGCACGGCGGAGATCTACAATCAGGTCGAGCAGATGCCTGAGATCCTGGAAGCATTGTGCATCGGACAGGACATCGACAACGACGTGCGCGTCATCCTGTTCGTGCGCCTGGCCGCCGGCGTGCAGCTCGACGAGGATCTGGAAAAACGCATACGGGCAAAAATCCGTAGCGGCGCGAGCCCGCGTCACGTGCCGGCAAGGATCGTCGCCGTCACCGACATCCCACGCACCAAGTCGGGCAAGATCACCGAGCTTGCGGTGCGCGACGTGGTGCATGGCCGCGCCATCAAGAACAAGGAGGCGCTCGCCAATCCAGAGGCGCTTGAGCTGTTCAAGAACCTGCCGCAATTGGCCGAGTAGCTGCTAATGCATGTCGCTCAAAAGTGGCCCGGTTTTGAGGCAACGACACGTATGAAAAAGTGACTTCGGAATGGTTAACGAAATATCTCGCTAGAATTTACCTAGATTTCATGAGTGGTACACATTCGTAAATTTTCCGGCGCCCCGGTAAGGGGTTGTTAAGGTCCGGCGTCGATAGTCGCAGGTAACTTGAGGGAGAAATCCCGTTCCTCAGCCCCGAGGATCCGAATTCGCTCAAGCCCCCGTTGTGACAGCAATCCCATCTCTTAAGGCGCCTTTGGGCGCCTTTTTCTTTTTATCGGGATCGAAGCGTGGAGGGCTGATCTATTCCGCGAGCACACGGGTCGATGGAAAAGCGACCTCGACCAAGGTGCCTTCGCCCGGGGTCGAATTGATGGTGAACCGGGCACGGTTGGCTTCCACCATCGCTTTGGTCAAAGGCAGTCCAAGCCCGGTGCCGTCGCCGCGTCCGCGCTTCAGCGCGTTGATCTGCTTGAACGGCTTCAGCGCCTGCTCGATCTCGGCATGGCTCATGCCGATGCCGGTGTCGCGCACCCGCATGACGACGTCGCCCGACGTCTCATAGGCGGTCGAGACGATCACCTGGCCGCCGGCCTGGGTGTAGCGGATGGCATTCGACAGGATGTTGAGCGCGATCTGGCGCACGCTGCGCAGGTCCGCCACCACTTCCGGCAGCCGCGAAGCGAAGCTGGAGCGGATGATGACCCGTTCGCGATTGGCCTGCGGCTGCATCATCGCCACCGTCTCGGCCAGCGTGTCGTTGAGCGACACCGCCTCATAGGCCATCTCCTGCTGGCCGGCCTCGATCTTGGAGATGTCGAGCAGGTCGTTGACCAGGTCGAGCACATGATTGCCCGAGCGGTTGATGTCGCGCAGATAGTCGCGGTAGCGGTCGTTGGCGACAGGTCCGAACTTCTCGTCGACCATCAGTTCGGAAAAGCCGATGATGGCGTTGAGCGGGGTGCGGATCTCGTGGCTGATGCGGGCGAGGAAATCGGTCTTCTGCGAGGACGCGCGCTCGGCCACCGCACGTGCCTGCGTCAAGTCCTCTTCGGCCCGCTTCCACTGCGTGATATCGCGAACGACGGCGCAGAAGCCGCTGTCGTTGGGCAGCCGGCCGATGGTCATGAACAGCGGAATGAAGCGGCCTTGCGATTCGCGACCGATCACCTCACGGCCGTCGTTCATGACACTCGCCACGCCGGGCTCGGACAGTCCGTTGAGATAGTCGCGTGCCGCGCGCTGACTTTCGATGGCAAACAGCGAGGCGAACGGCTTGCCGGTCACATCGTCGCTGTCGAAGCCGAACAGTGCTTCGGCCGGCCGGCTGATCGATCGGATGGTGCCGTCACGGCCGATCAGCACGACGCCGTCGGTGGCGGTGTCGATAATGGTGCGCATCTCGGCGATGCGCGCCTTGAGCTCGGAAATATCCGGCTGCGTCTGCTCGTCGCCAACCACATGCAGGCTCGCCGGCGCATCATCCTCGCCGGAGCGTCGCACGACCAGCATCAGCGCCTTGCCGTCGCGCCAGGGGACAGAGCGCAAAATGGCCTCGATCGGGAATTCCTGTCCATCACGCGTCTTCAACCGCAGCGCGCGATCGGTGCCGTCGGAAACGCCGTCGTCGGCATAGGGGTCGGCAAACAACGCGCCGAGGCCGCCGGCATCCGCCAGATCGTCGAGCGCCTCGTAGCCGGTCAGGCTGAGGAATTCCTCGTTCGCATAGTGCAACTGGTCTCCGGAATGGATGAGCAGCGGCACGGGCAGCTTACCGAGCAGCGA
>NZ_RZQA01000595.1:0-4048 GCF_004022915.1 Mesorhizobium sp. M7A.F.Ca.US.006.04.2.1 | reverse complement strand
GGATCGGCAATTTCTTTAGCAGCCTGCCGGACGCTGACTATAGTTCCTCAAATGCGCTTACTCGGAGGGCCCTTCGAACAAACAATCCCGGCGCCATAAACATCTCGAAATGGCAGCGAGACAGCATGAGAGGATATGTGGGTTGCACTCTGCCAGACCGGTACGGCAACCAAACTGCCATTTATGAAACCCCAGAGTATGGGGTAGCTGCTTGGGGTTTTCTCCTCCGCAAGATCTATTTCCACGGAAACAAGTCTAAGGTCACCGTCGGCGACATTGTGGATAAGTATAGAGGCGACAATTCCCGCGATCCTTACATTGATGGATATAAGAAATATTCGGATGGCAAATTGGTCGAAGATTATGAAGTCGACCTGTATAGCAATCGTGAACTCGCGATGCTGGCCATTGCCGCCTACTCGCACGAACTCGGCTCCTGGTATCCTCTCACGGACAAACAGCTTCTGGCAGGCTTTTCAATTACCGATGATTATATTGACTCGGGCGTCAATGACGAAGTCATCGTGTCTTCTGAAGAGATGAATCCGGATCTCTATGTAAAACATCCTGATAGCGAAGGCCCGGCACGCTCGACCGGCTTAACCGCGGCTCAGTTGAGAACAGCCGATGCAAAGGTCCAGGCCGGCCTACAGGAGCTCCTCGATGCAGAGGATGGACCTCCCGGGGCGATCGCCACGCTCTACCGCGACGGTCGCATGACCGTACTCACAGCGGGGCGCGCCGATGTCATATCGGGTGAGGCGCTGGGGGTCGACCAATACATGCGCATCGCCAGCATCTCAAAAGCATTCAACGGCGCCATTGCCCTGCACCTCGTCCAGAAGGGCCGGCTCGGCCTCGACGACACCATCGGCCAGCACCTGCCTGATCTGCCGGCGGCATGGTCGGCCGTCACGGTCCGCCAGATGCTGAACCACACCAGCGGCCTGCCCGACTACTTGCAGTCCAAGGGCTTGGCCGAGCAGGTCGCGACAAATCCTCAAGGTTACGTGCAGCCCATTGAGATCATCGGCTGGGTCCGCAACGACCCGCTCGAGTTTACGCCCGGCACCCAGTATACCTACTCCAACACGGACAACGTCGTCGTCGGGCTGATCGCCGAGGCGGTCACAGGAATGCCCTACGGGACGCTGCTGAAGAACATCGCGTTTGGTCCTGCCGCCCTCGCCCAGACGAGTTTCCCCACGCGCGACATCGCGCTGCCTGGGCCCGCCATCCACGGCTATGTCGTCGCGCCCGGATCCGAGCCGAAAGATGTCACGACCTTCGTCAGCCCGAGCGGTGCGTGGGCGTCGGGCGCGATCGTGTCGACGCCTGATGATTTGTCGATGTTCATACGGGCAGATCTCGGACTGAAGTTCTTCGGCGCTGCCGAGCAGATTGAACAGATGAAGTTCGTGGCCGGCAATTCCAGTCCGCCCGGACCCGGGACGAACGAGGCCGGTCTCGGACTGTTCCGCTACACCACGCCGTGCGGTGTCGTTTATGGCCACACCGGCAGTTTCCCGGGCTACACGCAGTGGGCGGCATCAACCGCCGACGGGACGCGCTCGGTCACCACCACGCTGAACATCGCTGAGCCGGCTGGCGCGTTGCTCGACCGCTTGCGGGAGGTTCAGGCTCAGGCGGTCTGCGCTTTGTTGGGGCACTGACGGGTGTGCATCGCGGGATGACGGACCCCGACATATTTGTTAATTTGCTAAACCAAGTTTCGAATAACCGTTGATTTTCCCTGCCACGACATGTCAGCGAGTTTGATTGATGCCTCTTCGCAAGGCGCTGTCCCACTGGTTCGACGCAGTACGTCGCGTGTCCATCAGTCTTGCAACCAGTGCCTTCATGGTCGGACCGAGCCTTAGCCAGACGATCCCCGAGCGGATCGATTCGGTGGTTTCGGATCAGAACGAGATCATCCGACGCTATTCCGCTCCGAGGAAGCCCGGCACGATTGACCTGTCAGTTCCGGATGCACGCAAGGCAACGAGCTCGGAACAAGCCGAAAAAACAATGTTTACCTTGAGGTCGATAACCGTTCGAGGCGCGGTGACGGTGCCCAGCGCTACGCTGGAGCAAGCGTGGGCCGCGCAGCGGAACAAAAAGATAAGCGCCGCCGACCTTTACGCCATCGCCGAGCGGATCGACGAGATCTACCAGAAGGCCGGATATTTCTCGTGGGCCGTCGTTCCCGAGCAGGACTTTTCATCCGGCAACGTCGTCATCGTTCTCTACGAATCCTACGTGCGCCGGGTCACCATCAACAGCGCCATCCCTGATATTGAGCGGCGTTTGAAACCTTACATCGATCGCATCGTCGCCATGCGGCCAATCCGGATCAAGGAGGCCGAGCGCGTGCTGTTGCTGATGAGCGATCTTGGCGGCCTGACCATCGAAGGCACTTTCATTCGGCCCGAAACGCCCTCCGCCGGCGGTGATCTGAAACTCGACATTGGCTTCAAGCGGGCCGGCGCAAACGCAATAGTCGACAATCTCGGCAGCAATGCCGTCGGCCCATTTCAGCTGACCGGCACCGGCACCTTCAACGATGCGCTTAGGCTGTTCGATGTGGCGAACATCGCCCTGGTGACCATTCCGGACAGTCCCGAGGAGTTGAAGTTCGTGCTGGCTTCGCACGATGTCCCGATCGGGTATGACGGACTGCATGTAGGCTATAGCATCGGTTATGTCTCTTCCCAGCCGGGCGCCGACCTCAAGCCTCTCGATGTCGACATAGCCTCTAGGTTCGGCAGCGCGTATGCCAACTACCCACTGCTGCGGACAATTGACCACAGCCTGTTTAGCCGCCTTGAATTGAACTTCAAGGACAACTCGCTGGCGTTGGGCGGCGAAACGCAGACGGATGAGGACCTCCGATGGCTGGCGGCCTCCCTTAAGTATACCGGTGAGTTGGAAAACGGCGCCATCACGCTGACAGGTACTTTCGGCCAAGGCCTCGACGGCTTTGGCGCGAGCAGCAGCACCGATCCGCTTGCACCGCGTCCAGGCGTTCCTGATGACTACAGGTATTTTCGGGGCGACCTCGACCTTACCAAGGAGATCGCTTCGCTGGCCGTCGCCCACCTCAGAGTGGCTGCTCAATATGCGCCGACGGCGGTGCCATCGTCGGTCCAGTTGGTGCTCGGCGGCGATCCCTATGGCCTGGCTTTCGATGGCTCGGCCGCTTCAGGCGATAGCGGGATAGCGGCCTCGCTGGAATTGGGACGCAACATCGAACTCCCGGAGGCTTTGCCGATCCCAAATCTGAACGTGTTTGCTTATGTCGATTACGGTGCGGTCTGGAACCACGATACGGGCGTGGATTACATCGAGGCGGAACTCGGCTCGGCCGGAATAGGTGCAAAGGCTGCATTTGGGCAACACCTCAATGCAAGGGCGCTTGTTGCGGTACCGTTCAGAGATAACCGAGGTCTGACTGATACCGGCACGCGTTTTTTGTTCCAGCTAATCAGCTCGTATTAGGTGGCGTAGCTCCCGCCTGAACTGCCCTTATCTTGGCGCAAGTTGCGCGACGAGATCATTCGTTGCTGCGACCATCGCCTTGAACCCGCCGACACTGAACTGATTGATCGAGGCGAAGACACCGACACCGCGCGTTGGCGCCAACACCACATAACTGAACTGCCCCTGCAATCCGCCGGTCTTGTTGAGCATCATGGGCTTGTCCTTGTCGGCCAGAACTCCGACCCAGCCAAGCGTCATCATTCCCATCGGCCCCGCATCGTCGATGCCGATTACCGGCGAGAGACCGTCGCGCCAGAGCCAGCCCGCATGGTCGACGGTACGCTCCGCATCGCCGGCCGCATCCTTGCGAAGGTGCCAGGCCATGAACTTCATCATGTCGGCGGCGGAGGTGTAGAGCCCGCCCGCGCATCCGATCGTTTCCGGCGAAGGAACGAGGGGCAACGGTGTGCCGTCGAAGAAATGGCCCTGCATGGTCCGCGCCGCATCGCCTTCCGCCAGGTTGAGCTTGGTGTCGGTCAGTTGGCGGGGCGTGAGCACCCGCTCGGCC
>NZ_RZQA01000594.1:0-4051 GCF_004022915.1 Mesorhizobium sp. M7A.F.Ca.US.006.04.2.1 | reverse complement strand
TCCTGAAGCCGGTCGACCAGGAATTTGCCGCTGGTGATGATATGCATTTCCAACAGGCCGACGGCGCGCAGCGTATCCTTGGCTTCGCACAGGTCGATGAGTTGCCAGTGGTCGCGGTCGGACTGGGCCTGGATCTCGGTTAGCGTCACCATCATGCGTGTGTAGCGTTCCAGCTGCTGGTAGATGCGCCCCACCAGTTCGATCGTCGCCTTGCGGCCGGACGGCTGGTAGAGCGCGGCGTGGAAATTCCAGTTGAGCTGGTTCGAGTACTCGCCGGTCTTGCCCTGCTCCTGATGCTGTTTTGCGCGCTCGCGGGCCAGCGCGAGGTCGGCCTCCGTCATCCTTGGAATGGCCAGGGCCAATAGCCATGTTTCGATCCGGGCCCGCAATTCGTAGAGCTCGAGGATCTCGTCCAGGGAAATGGAGGTGACGACGGCGCCCTTGTGGGAAACCAGCGTGACGAAGCCTTCCGAATGAAGCTGATGCAGCGCCTCTCGCACCGGAATTCGGCTGACGCCGAACTCGGTGGCCAGATGTTCCTGCCGCAGCTGGAAGTTGGCCTCGTATTCGCCGATCAGGATCTTCTGCCTGATGGCATCGGCGACCTGGGTCGAGATGGTTTTCTTCTGTACGAGCATGAATCAGCCTAGGGCGGCCGCCTTGTTTGTCGACTGGCGCCGTTTTGATTGAAGAAGTGGACGCATAGCACCGTTGTCACTGCGATGCCATGTCGCCCGTTTCGCTTCAGTAGACATGTTCCTCGATAGGCTTATTGCTGGCGATCCGTTCGTAGCGGAAGGCCGAAAGGTCGATGGAGCGGTACTCGCCGTAGGCAATGAGGTCGCTGACGCCCGACCCGGTCGCCGCCGCATGCATCATGCCGTGGCCGCTGAAGCCGGTGGCCAGGATGAAGTTCGAGACCTCAGGATGCCGGCCGATGATGCCGCTGTGGTCGAAGGTGTTGTACTCGTAGAGTCCCGCCCAGGCGCGCAGCATGCGCAATTGCTCGAAGCCGGGCACACGATGGGCCAGCGCCGGCCAGATCAACTCGTCGAACAGGTCGTAGTCCACATCCAGTCCAAAATCGTCCGGCTCGTTCTCGCGCACCGGCGGAACACCGCACAGGAAGAGCTGACCTTCCGGCCGCAGCCAGAGGCCGCTTGTGTCGAAGATGAAGGGGCAGTTTTCGATCCTTGCCGGCGTTTCGAAGACGAAGACGCAGCGCTTGCTCGGGACGACCGGCAGTTCGGCGCCGGCCATCCTGGCAATGCCCGCGCTCCATGGCCCGGCCGCGTTGATCACCGTGCCGGCGGCAAGCCGGTCGCCATTGTCCAGCAGCACTTCACCCACCTTGCCGGAAGATGCCATGGTCAGTCCGGTCACTGTCGCGGCAAGATAGTCCACGCCCTGTGTGCGCGCCTTGCGACGGAATGCTTGCATCAGGCCAGGACCGTCGAACCAGCCTTCGCTGCCAAGGCCAAGCGAGCCAAGCGCGAGATCGTCCGTGTTGAGCCACGGGAAGCGTTGCGCCAGATCGACCTGCTCGATCAGTTCGGCGTCGACGCCCATGCTGCGCTGAACGCGGTTCTTGGCACGCTGCGCGTCGGCCCGCTCGGGCGTCGCCAGCACCAGATAACCGGGCTCATGCAGGCCGATGTCGGCCAACTCGTCGCCAATTGCTAGCCGCGTCTTCACCTGGCGCAGGAAGTCGATGCTGAACTTCGACATCGCGATGTTGGGCGCCGTGCCGAACTGCTGGCGGATGGCGCTGGTCGACAAGGAAGACGAGGAGGCCGTGTAGTAGGGGTCCCGCTCGATCACCGCGATCCTGCCGTCGAAATCCGGGTTGGTTGACAGGAAGTAGGCGATCGAGCTGCCGACAACGCCTCCGCCAACGATCACCACATCATAGTTTGTGCCCATTCCAATCGTGTTCCCTATTTCGAATATCATCCGTGGCGACCAAGGATTGGATACTTTCCTCTATCGACCCACCTCCAGGATGAGACATACCCCGGTCTTCGACGCAGAAAAAGGGGTTTGACGCGAAAGTCAGAATACATTATCCAATCTGTAGCAAATATCTTACATGCCGAGGATTGTTCCGTGGGCCTCATCGCTCCCCGTCTCGACGTCATCAAGCCAAGTCCGAGCATGGCGGTCACCGCGCGGGCAATCGAAATGCGCTCGGCCGGCATCGACGTTATCAGCCTGAGCGCCGGCGAGCCGGATTTTCCCACGCCTCCGCACATCGTCGAGGCGGCCTACGAGGCGATGCTCAGGGGGGAGACGCGCTATACGGCGGTCGACGGCACCACCGCGCTGAAGAAGGCGGTGGCCGAAAAATTCAGGCGCGAGAACAGCCTCGACTACAAGCCTTCGCAAATAAGCGTCGCGGGGGGCGCCAAGCAGATCATCTACAACGCCCTGCTGGCAACGCTGGCCCCGGGTGACGAGGTGGTTGTCCCAGCGCCCTATTGGGTTTCCTACACCGATATCGTCCTGCTCGGCGAAGGTAAGCCCGTGGTCGTTCCCTGCACGGAGGCGCAGGGCTTCAAATTGACGCCGCAAGCCCTGCGAGCCGCGATCACCGGGCGCACCAAGTGGCTTCTGCTCAACACGCCATCCAACCCGACAGGCGCCGTCTACAGCCGCGACGAACTCGCTGGCCTCGCCGAAGTACTGCTCGACCAGCGCCACGTCCACGTGCTGACCGATGACATCTACGAGCATATCCTGTTCGATGGACGTACCTTCCATACCATCGCCGGCGTCGAGCCGCGGCTGAAGGACCGTACGCTCACAGTGAACGGGGTATCGAAGGCCTATGCCATGACCGGCTGGCGGATCGGCTATGCCGGCGGGCCGGAAGCGCTGATCCGCGCCATGGCGACCGTGCAGAGCCAAAGCACGTCGAACCCGTCATCCATCTCGCAGGCCGCGACCATTGCCGCTCTGGAAGGTCCCCAGGACTTTCTTCGCCCTCGGGCGCTCGAATTCCAGGCTCGGCGCGACCGCGCTCTGGAACTGCTGCGCAAGATTCCCGGCCTCACCTGCCAGACGCCCGAGGGCGCCTTCTATCTCTATCCCAACTGCTCGGGCCTGATCGGCCGTCGCCGCCCCGACGGCACTCCCATCGGCAGCGACGACGACTTCTCGCTCTACCTACTCGATCAGGCGCGAGTCGCGGTGGTGCAGGGCTCTGCCTACGGCCTGTCGCCGCATTTCCGCATTTCCATAGCCACGTCGATGGACCTGATCGAAAAAGCGATCGGACGCATCGCCGAGGCTGTCGAAGCGCTGCGGTAGGGCCGGCGATGGATCTCGAGCTCGTCCAGAAGCTGATCGAATTTGTCTCGCGTTCGCCCATTGCCGAACTGGAGATCGAGCGCGACGGCGTTCGCGTCCGCATGTCCAGGCCTACGGCGTCGGCGCAATCCGCGTCGCAGGTGCAGCCTGGGCCTGACGTAACGGTCCGTTCCCCAGATCAGACGTCGACATCTCTGCCCATCGCACGCCATTCGATCCGCGCGCCGCTGACGGGCGTGTTCTACCGCTCCGGCACCGAAGGCGAACCGCCGCTGGTTGCCGTTGGCGATGTGGTCGCGGAGGGGCAGAAAATCGGTGTCCTCGAAGCCATGAAGACGTTCAATGTCGTGGAATCCGATCGCGCTGGGCGGATCGTCCAGATCGCGTTCGACGACCATGCAGCGGTGCAGTCCGGCGACGTGCTGTTCGTGCTGGAAGATGAGGGCTGAGGGCGATGTTCGATACCGTCCTGATCGCCAACCGCGGTGAAATCGCGCTGCGCATCCTGCGCGCCTGCCGCGATCTCGGATTGAAAACGGTGGCGGCGCACTCGGAGGCCGATGCAAGCCTTCGCCATGTCGCACTGGCGGACAAGGCGATCTGCATCGGACCGGCTGCCGCGACGGAGAGCTATCTCAACATCGCCGAGATCATCGCGGCCGCGCAACTCACCGGCGCGGGCGCGATCCATCCTGGCTATGGTTTCCTTTCGGAGAACGCCGCCTTCGCCGAGGCTGTCGAA
>NZ_RZQA01000593.1:0-4074 GCF_004022915.1 Mesorhizobium sp. M7A.F.Ca.US.006.04.2.1 | reverse complement strand
CTGCAGGGTAGAACTTCCCGCCCTGCAATGTCTCGCCGGTCGTCTCAAGCCAGTTTTCGGCGAACGCCGCCTGGAATGCGGGCACGGCTGGTCCTTCGATCCGGTAATGCGTGTCGCGCCATTCATTTGAGTTGCGTGCGTTCCCGCGCCAATCATCGGCAATGCCGACCCCGCCAGTGAAAGCGATCCGGCCATCAACGATCAGCAGCTTGCGATGAGTTCGGTTGTTTACACGGTCCAACGTATACCAGCGTAGCGGCCGATAGCGTTCGAACCGCACACCTGCCGTCGTCATGATGCGGATCAGGTCCTCGTCGAAGGGAAGGCTGCCAACCCAGTCGACGTTCACGCGGACTTCCACGCCTTCGCGGGCCTTCGTCGCCAATGCGATCGCGAACTCGTAGCCGATGGCTCCTGACCAATAAATATACGTTTCCATGTTGACGCTGGATCGAGCCGCCCCGATTGCTTGCAGCATTGAGGGAAATATTTCGTCTCCGTTGACGAGAGTTTGGACCGCGTTGGAACCGAACATCTGCCCTTGCGAATAGCTGCTCATCGTCTTGGAAAATTGGGGATCCGTAGCGTCGAACCGGTGGGGGACGATAGATCGTAGAACGCGCGGCTGCGGAGTGAGGTTTATGATCAACACCGTGAGCAGGCTGCCGATGGCGGCAATGGCCAGATAGATGAGCACCTTTCGCCAAGGCGCAATGCGGGAGGTCTTCTTGCGGGCGCCTGACGCAACGGGACCGAAAGGCTGCACGTCAATCGCCCTGTTGCTGGCGATGGCGATGTTTTTCGATCTCCTCGGGCTCTTCATCGTCGATCCGGGTGATGTTTGAAGCCGCGTGATCTGACCGCAGAATCTCGTCCAGCTTGGCATGGATCGCTTGAGTGTCGCGGTGCTCCGCACGCTGGATGAACAGCGTCATCGCCCAGGTGAACAATGTTGCGGCTCCATGCCAATCCAAGCTCTGTCGCTCGAAAATCATCCAAAGAATTGCGTAGGCCAACAAGACCAGGAACGCAGCGGGACGGGAAGTCAGTGTGCCGATTGAGGTAAGGGCGCTGGTGATCGGATGATTTGCCATTCCAGAGAACTCGCGGCAGTCCCCCTGGTTCCGGCGAGACATCATACCGCCCCGCCGTGCCTGCAGTGGATTTGGGTCGGCCGCTTGAGTACATCGCCTCTGGCCGATCGTTACTTTCGATCGAGCACCTTTCGGACCTTCTCGGCCAGCTCGTCGATCGTGTAGGGTTTGGTCAAAAGCTCCGTTCCAAAATCGAGCGTGCCATTGTGAACAATCGCGTTTCGCGTGTAGCCGGTGGTGTAGAGCACCTTTAGTGACGGGTGCGATGTCCTGACCTTGTCCACCAGTTCGCGGCCTGACATTTCCGGCATGACCACATCGGTGAACAGAAGCGAAGGCACATGCCCGCTCTCCACGGCGGCAAGTGCGTCTCGTGGCCCCGACATTTCCAGGACGGAATAGCCTAGTTCTCGCAGCGCTTCTGCGGCCATCAGGCGTACACGATCTTCATCCTCGACGATCATGATGACCTCGTCTGAACGTCCCGGATGCTCGCCCGCCAAGGCGGCGGCCGGGCTGTCGGGAATGCCGCCATGCGACCGCGGTAGATAGATCTTCAAGGTGGTTCCGACACCGAGTTCGGAATAGATCTTGACGCTGCCGCCGGACTGACGAACAAACCCATACACTTGGCTAAGTCCCAATCCGGTACCCTTGCCGACTCCCTTTGTGGTGAAGAACGGATCGAAGGCTCTTGCCAGCACGTCCGCAGTCATGCCCGTTCCGGAATCGGTGACCGCTATCATCACATACTGGCCCGAGGAGATCGCGTTTTCTCTCGCATACCGATCGTCAATATGGGCGTTAGACGTTTCAATCGTGAGCTTTCCGCCGCCGGGCATGGCATCGCGTGCGTTGACGCAAAGGTTGAGCAATGCGCTTTCCAATTGCCCTGCATCGGCCTCCACATGCCACAGCCCAGCGGCGAGCACCGTCTCGATTGCTATGGTCTCTCCAAGCGTTCGGCTCAGCAGTTCGCTCATGCCGGAGACGAGTCGATTAGGATTCAGGCGCGTCGGTGCCAAGGGCTGCTGGCGAGAGAAGGCAAGCAGCCGCTTGGTAAGTTCCGCAGCGCGTTGTGCCCCATCGATTGCACCGGTGACGAAGTGGTTCACGTTCGTGTCGCCGTTTCGGAGCTTGCGCTGCACGAGATTCAAACCGCCAATGATGACAGCCAGCATATTGTTGAAGTCGTGGGCGATGCCACCGGTAAGCTGTCCCACGGCCTCCATCTTCTGCGCCTGGCGCAGGTGCTCTTCTGCTCGGACGCGTTCGGCAACTTCCTCAGCCACACGCTGCTCAAGAGTGGCGTTGAGCGTCTGCAGCGCTTTGAACAGTCGGGAGTTGTCGATTGCCGTGGCGGCATGACCGGCCAGCCCCAGCAAGGCTGTCTCATGCTCTGCGGCAAAGACACCGCAACCGGAATGTCCGAAGAACAGCCCACCCAGCACTTCGCCCGATCGCGAAATGACCGGCACGGCAAGATAGGATCGCACGGGAAGATGGCCTTCCGGCATTCCCTTCCTCGGCGGATTTTTTCCATAGCGCACATCCATGAGGATATCATCGGAACGCACCACGCCCGTCCCGCGAAAAGTAGGCTCGAAGACGCCCGTGTTGCGTGGCATGGGAAAATTTTCGAAAGCGGAGCGTGGCGCTCCCGACAGGGCGTAGAGCACATAGCTGTCCCCCGTGTCATCGAGGACATTGTAGAAAAAAGCTCCGAATTGCGCGCCTGACAGCGCGACGCCAGCGTCGGTGACAATCTGGACAATGCGCTCCACGTCCAGCTCGGCTGCCACGGCGGCGGCAGTCGCATTCATCATCTGAAGCTGGTTCTCCACCCGCTTTCGCGCGGTAATATCCATGACGGTGCCGATGAAACGCACCGCGCGTCCGGACCGGAAAAGAGATTCGCCCGTTGCAGCTATCCAACGCTCCTTTCCGTCGCGCAGCCCGATCGTCCGATATTCGATGTCGTAGCGGGAAGACTCGCCCGGCGCGAGCGCCCGGCGTACGGCCTCATCCGCCCGTTCACGGTCTTCTGGATGGAGACCGGCCAGGAACGCGCTCTCATATGTCACCTCCGCCTCAGGTGGCAGACCGAAGAGAGCTTTGCATCGGTCGTCCCAACGCAGCACCCTTGTGATGGGATCATAGTCCCACGTTCCGATAGCGGCTGCATCGGTCGCTAGCCTTAGCCGCTCCTCGCTCGCTCGGGCAGCCTGTTCCGAGCGGACGCGCTCGATGTGAGCCCATGACCGCTCTGTCACCTCCGCCAGCAAGGACAGTTCGCGCTGCGACCAGACGCGGCGCTGCGTGTCGTGAACGGCCATTAGCGCAGCCAGCCGGCCTTGCTTGACCAAGGGCATGCAGATCGTTGCCGTTATGCCGATATCCTGAAAGGTCTTTGCTTCCTCGGGCGCAATTTCCTCGAGATTGTTGTTGATGACGAGCGGCCGATTGGCGGTCAGATTGCCAACAGCGAGGCGACCGAAATCGGCAAGACTGTAGTACCCCCTGATGCTAGGCGAGCCAGGAGCGCTCCAGTCGCCGCGAATGGTGAAGTGGTCCTGGTCCGGCTCCATGTCAGCGTAGGCGCAAATCGAAACGCCTAGATGTTCGCCAAGTAGACGGGTGGTGACCTCCATGACAGCGTCGGCATCTGTCGCCGGGGATATCTCTCTGCCGAGGCGATCCAGAAAGGCCAGGCGCTCGGCATTTTCACGCAGGGCCTTCTCCGCACGAAGCCGTTCAATTGCGGTGCGCGTCCGGTCAGCCACTTCCGAAACCAGAGCAACCTCGGCCGGCGTCCAGTGTCTTGGCTCGGAGTGATTGAGGTACAATAACGCAACCAACCCGCCGCGCTCCGTAACCGGCATGTTGATGACGGATTGGGCGCTGATTGCTTTGAGAGCCTCGGCATGGTCGTGGGTTCGCGGGTCTGTCTCGGCATTCTCGAAGACGACCGTCTCGCCTC
>NZ_RZQA01000592.1:0-4078 GCF_004022915.1 Mesorhizobium sp. M7A.F.Ca.US.006.04.2.1 | reverse complement strand
CTTCTGCAGCGATGCGAAGGCGGCGGCCGAGAACCAGTAATTGTCCATCTCAACGCCGACTGTCAGCTTGCCCCAGCCGCGATCCGCAAGCACGCTGGCCAAAAAATCCATCGGGTGGCGCTCGGTCGACTGCACATAGTGATCGGCATAGCCGACGATGTTATCATGCGCGAGATAGGCAGTGCGCTTGGCACCGTTGGCGTCCTGGCCACGGCCGTACCAGACCGGCTCGCCCGATGGCGGCACGATAACCGCCTGATGCACGTAGAACGACCAGCCGTCATAGCCGGTCAGCCAGGCCATATTGGACGGGTCGCTGATAACAAGAAGATCGACGCCCTTCACCTCCATGGCTTTGCGTGTCTTGGCGAGGCGATCCGCATATTCGCCGCGCGAGAATCTCAGGTTCGGTTGCATTGTTCTTGGTCCTCGTTTGTTGGGCCTTGAGCCTGTTTCAACTTCGTTGAAACCGGCCCGTCGTTCTTGTTTGGGCGTGATCTTTCGGAAAACCGGTTCCCACTTTTCCGGATCACGCCTTGGCCAGCATCAGCTTTCGAAAATGGCCCCGGAACCGGCCACCCGCGCCCGATCGCGGGCGAACGTAGCTATCGCCGTATCCTGAACGCCGGTGCCGGTCAGATCGGCGATGGTGATGTCGCTGGCCGAGCGCCGACCGTGCCGTTTACCGGCGATAATCTGGCCAAGTTCGGTCACCTCTTCCTCAGCGGCCATCACGCCCGCCGCGATGGCGTGATGCAGCTCACCCAGCCGCCGCGTCTGACGGGCGCTGTCCGCGACATAGAGATCGGCCATGCGCAGGATTGCCGGCGCGATCTCGTTCTTGTGCTCGGCGTCGGAGCCCATCGCCGTGATGTGCTGGCCGGCGGAAACGAAACCCGCCTTGATCAGCGGCTCGGTCGAAGGCGTGGTGGTGACGATGATGTCGGCGCCGACAACTGCGTTTGCCGCGTCGGGCTCGGCATGCACGAGAATGCCGAGCTTTTCGCGCAGGGCTCCGGCGGTTGCCTCGGCCTTTGCCGCATCGCGCGCCCAGATGCGCGCCTCGGTAATCGGCCGCACCAGCATCAGGGCTTCCAATTGCAACCCGGCCTGGACGCCGGCGCCGAAGATCGCGGCAACTGACGAGTCCTGCCGCGACAGATGTTTGGCGGCGACGGCGCCGGCAGCAGCGGTTCGGATATCCGTGAGATAGCCGTTGTCGAGCAGCAGTGCTTCGACCAGCCCGGTTTTGGACGACAGCAGCACCATCATGCCGTTGACGCTGGGCAGGCCGAGCTTCGGATTGTCGAAAAAGCCGGGGCTGATCTTGATGGCGAAACCGTCGATATCAGGCACGTAAGCGGTCTTCACGTCGACCTCGCCGCGATGCTCGGGAATATCGAGCCGCAGGATCGGCGGCATCGCCACCGGCAGGGTGGCAAGCGCACGGAAGGCGTTTTCGACGCAGGCGACTGCATCGAGATCGAGTGTCACGATCGCGCGCAATTCTTGCTCGGTGAGGATCGTCATCCGGCTCATGCGGCGTGCTCCTTGAGCGATGGCGCCTCGCCGCAGACGATCCTGCGGTGCGCGTCCATATCGATGTTGCGGCCGGAGAGAAGCACGACCACCGGCCCGTCCGACCTGACCTTGCCGGCGAGTAGCGCGGCGATGCCGACCGCGCCGGCGCCCTCGACGATTTCGCGTTCGCGCGCATAGGCGTGACGGATGCCGGCGGCGATCTCGTCCTCGCTAAGCAGGATGATACCATCGAGCAGGTCGCGGCACATGGCGAAGGTCAGCCGGTTGTCGAGGCCGATGCCGCCGCCGAGCGAATCCGCCAGCGTCGGCAATTCTTCCACCAGCACCGGGCGGCCGGCATCGAGGCTGGCCTTCATCGCCGCGCCACGAGCCATCGAGACACCGATGATCTTTGTGCCGGGGCTGACGCCTTTGATGGCCGCGGCAACGCCTGAGGCGAGCCCGCCACCCGACAACTGCACCAGGACGAGGGCAGCATCCGGGACCTGTTCGATCATCTCAAGCCCGAGCGTGCCTTGCCCGGCGACAATGTCGGGATGGTCGAAGGGCGGCAGCATAACCAGCCCCTCTTGCGCCACCAGCCGATCGACCTCCTGCTGGGCATCGTCCTGACTGTTGCCGATAATGCGAACCTCCGCGCCCAGCCGGCGGATCTCGTCGAGCTTGTTTTCAGGCACCAGCCGCGACATGCAGATCACCGCGCGCATGCCCTCAAGCTTCGCCGCATGCGCCAGCGCGCGGCCGTGGTTGCCGGTCGAGGCCGCGACCACGCCACGCGTCTTCTCCGCGGTGCTGAGCGAAGCGACGGCATTCGAGGCGCCGCGCAGCTTGAAGCTGCCGGTGGTCTGCCGGTGTTCGAGCTTGAGGTGGACGGGGACGCCCAGCCCTTCGGAAAGACTTTGGGACAGCACTGTCGGCGTGCGCTCGACCTTGCCGGCAATGCGCTCACGCGCGGCGCGAATGTGCTCAAGAGTGACCTGTGTCATGATCATCAATCAGGCGGCAAATGGCTGCGTCATCAGACGGCCGAATTCGGGACGCGGCGTGTCATCTCCGCACAGCCGCAGACAATTCCAGGCGGTCGCCTGGTTGCTGGTCACCACGGGACGTCCAATAGTTTTTTCCATTCCGGTGACCGCGAGGGCGCTACGCAGCGCCGTGCAGGAGACGAACAGCGCATCGGCGCTGGCGTCGATCGCCTCACGCGCCAGTTCGACGAGGGCCGCCGGTGCGATGCGCGCCATCTCGCGGTCGTCCTCGAAACCGAGGCAGGTGAAGCTGGCGATCTCGAAGCCGTGCGCCGCGAAATAGGCGGCCATCGGCCTGGATGTCTCGACCGTGTAGGGAGTGAGGATGCTGATCTTGCTTGCGCCCAGCGCACGCAGCCCGCGCACGCCCGCCATCGGCGGGGTGATTACCGGCACGGCGGGCTTTGCGACCTGGATCGCCGCCTCGATCTCGGCATCGCCGATCACCACCGAGGCCGAAGTGCAGGAATAGCAGACGGCATCGAGTGGCTCATCCGGCAGGATCAGGGCCGCGCCCGCCGTCAGCGCCGGCTGCATCTTGCGCAGGTTTTCGGGCGTCGTCGGGTTGGCATAGGGAATGCGCGCGACATAGACGCCGACGCGTTCGCTCGCCACCATGCGGCGGAAATCCGGTTCGCTGGTGTGGTCGGTGGCCAGGATGATCAGGCCGATGCGCCGCTCCAGCGGACGCGCATCCAGTGCCGGCCGTTTTGGATATACCTTGATCTCGGGCAAGGGTTTCATCGGTTACCTCTCGATCTTGCCGTAGCGGCGTTCCAGCCAGCGCAGCAACACGACCGAAAACAGACTGATGACCAGGAAGAAAGCACCGACCAGGGTGATCGGCTCGATATAGCGATAGTAGGTGTTGGCGACGCTTTTGGCCTGGTTCATCAGTTCCAGCACGGTGATCGCCGACAGCAGCGGCGTTTCCTTGAACATGGCGATAAAGTAATTGGCGAGCGCCGGAATCATCGGTGGGATAGCCTGCGGAACGATGATGTGGGTCCAGGTCTGACTGGCGCTCAAATTGCACGCCT
Organism: Mesorhizobium sp. M7A.F.Ca.US.006.04.2.1; assembly: GCF_004022915.1. Taxonomy (NCBI): domain Bacteria; kingdom Pseudomonadati; phylum Pseudomonadota; class Alphaproteobacteria; order Hyphomicrobiales; family Phyllobacteriaceae; genus Mesorhizobium; species Mesorhizobium sp. M7A.F.Ca.US.006.04.2.1. The sequence continues at coordinate 468 of NZ_RZQA01000592.1, read as the reverse complement.
TGGCGGCCTCCCATTGGCCGCGCGGCACATTGTCGATGCCGGCACGATACACCTCGGCCGTATAGGTGCCGTAATGCAGCCCGAGCCCGATGACACCGGCGACCAGCGGCGGCAGCAGGATGCCGATGTCGGGCAGCACGTAGAAGATGAAATAGAGCTGCACCAGCAGCGGCGTGCCGCGGATGAATTCAGCCGCCCAGCCGACCGTGCGCGACAACGCCTTGTTGGGCGAGCGGCGCGCCAGCGCAATGCCAAGCCCGACGATCGCCGCCAGCACCGAGCCGAGCAGCGTCGCCAGGATGGTGATCTTCACGCCCTGGATCAGCGTTGGCATGATTTCCCAGACGAAATTCCAATCCCATTCCATCAGTAGGCCCAATTTATCAGAAGGGAGTTGGCCATCAGGCACGCACCCCGTCGAGGCCGCGCGCCATGCGTCGTTCCAGCGAGCGCACGCCCCACGAGATG
>NZ_RZQA01000591.1:0-4078 GCF_004022915.1 Mesorhizobium sp. M7A.F.Ca.US.006.04.2.1 | reverse complement strand
TCGTCATGCTGGTCGGGTCGACGTTGCTGCTCGGCTGGTTCTGGCCGTTGATGGGTGCGGTCGTTGCTGCCGGTTCGGTGCTGTTCATCACGGTGACGGCGCTGCTGTCACTTGGCTATGTCGCGCCGGCGGCAAGGCTCGCCAACACCTGGGATACCCGCCTCGGCGGCTCGCTGGCCGACGCGGTCAGCTGCAACGCCGTGGTCAAGGGCTTTGGCGCCGAGGAGCGCGAAGAACGCCGCCTGGCCAAGGTCGTCGCCAAATGGCGTGCGCGTACACGGCGCACCTGGGTGCGCGGCACCATCAACGGCACCACGCAAGGAGTGCTGCTGCTGGTCATGCGCGCTGCGGTGATCGGCCTGGCGCTGATGCTGTGGTCCTGGGGGCAGGCGAGCGCCGGCGACGTTGCGTTCGTGCTGACCTCGCTCTTTGTGCTGCAGGGCTATCTCAGGGACATCGGCACGCATATCCGCAACCTGCAGCGCTCCATCAACGATATGGAAGAGCTGGTCGATTTCCAGTCCGAACCGCTCGGCATCGAGGACCGGCCAGGTGCCAAGCCGATCCGGATCACCGAAGGACGGATCAGCTTCGACAACGTCACCTTTCACTATGGCCATCACCGATCCGCGCTTTACCGCGACTTTTCGGTCGATATCGCGCCGGGTGAGCGCGTCGGGCTGGTCGGCCATTCGGGGTCGGGCAAGACGACCTTCGTCAAGCTTATCCAGCGGCTCTATGACGTGAACGCGGGGAAAATCCTGGTCGACGGTCAGGACATCTCGCAGGTGGCGCAAGCCTCGCTGCGCGGGCAGATCGCCATCGTTCAGCAGGAACCGATCCTGTTCCACCGGTCCCTGGCCGAAAACATCGCCTATGCCAGGCCGAGTGCGTCGCAGGAGGAGATCGAGCATGCCGCGAAGCTGGCGAGTGCGCATGACTTCATCACCAACCTGCCAAAGGGCTACGGTACACTGGTCGGCGAACGCGGCGTGAAACTGTCGGGTGGCGAGCGTCAGCGCGTGGCGATCGCACGCGCCTTCCTTGCCGATGCGCGCATCCTGATCCTCGACGAGGCGACATCGAGCCTCGATTCGGAATCGGAGGTGCTGATCCAGCAGGCGATGGAGCGGCTGATGGTCGGCCGCACCACGCTGGTCATCGCGCACCGGCTTTCGACAGTGCGGGCGCTCGACAGGCTGCTGGTCTTCGATCGCGGCAACATCGTCGAGGAAGGCTCGCATGACGAACTGATCCGGCTGAAAGGCGGCATCTACCGCCGTCTGTTCGAACGCCAGGCGCTCGAACTGACCAAGGGACTTGTCAGCTGACCTGAGGCGGCCTCCAGCTTCGGCCGGAGGCCGCCTCTGTCAGGCACGGTCAGCCCAGCGGGCTGGAGCAGGAGATGCGATCGCAGGGAGGCAGTCGACCCGTCGATCAGCGCCGTGATGCTGGCCGACTTGATTTGCCTGTGAAGTCCTGTCCGGATAGTAAGTCTTGGGACCTCTGTTCATCATATTGACCGAGATACGTTGTTTCTACCATTGGTTGATATATATCCGATGGAGGCAACCCACGGACGTTCTTCACGATGCATCTTTCTGCGAATGCCGAGGAAAAGTTGGCTGCGCCGTCAGTGCTGGAATCTCAGCATGGCTCGGTTCGGCCGCTTGCTGCCGAAGATCTCGAGCGCGTCGCCGCACTCTTCCTGACGAAGTTTCGCCGGCGGCGCCGTCACCTCCTCGATCGCGCTATCGCCGAAACGGCCGCGTATATGAGGGAGATTTATCTCGACCCTGCCGGCCACTCCGGTGAAAGCAACGCTCTTGTCCAGATCAACCGGCAGGGCCGCCTGGGTGGGTTCCTCGGCGTTTTGAAAGCCCGCTACGAGCTCAATGGTGCGCCATTGAATGCGGCGATCATCGGGCCGCTCATGGCCGACCCCGGCACCGATGACGGCTCGGCCGGACCGCAATTGCTGCGGGCATTGCATCAAGGCGAATTCGATCTGCAGCTGACCGATTCGGCCAACCGGACATCCTTGGCCTTCGCGCGCCCGATGAAGTATCAACTCCTGCCGGTGCATTGTCTGGGATGGACATATGTTTTCCGGCCGGCGGGAATGGCCGCCGCCGCACTGCACCGTAAATGGCCCGGCCTGCCTCACCTTGTACTCGACCCCTTTGCGCGAGCATTCGATGCTCTTGCGAAAAGAAGGTTCGAGCCCCCCGTCCAGCATTCATCGTCGCATCGCACCCACCGTGAGCCGATCAATGCCGTGCAATTTGCCGAGGAACTGCCGACCCTCCTGTCTGGTTACGCTCTTCGGCCGAGTTGGAAGGATGGGGAGCTGCCACGGCTGCTTGCACTGGCGGCCGAGAAGCGGGCCGACGGCCCCCTTCATTTCGGTGGGATCTACGACGAAACGGGCAAAATGCTCGGTTGTTATGCCTTCTATGGTCAAGCCGGCGACATGGCGAACCTGTTGCAAATCCAGGCATTCGGATCGCATTGGGGCGCGACGCTGGATGCGCTTGTCGCCGCCGCATGGGAGATGGGCTGCGTGGGCATCACCGGGCAGACGCAGACCAGATTCATATCTCAACTCTTTGGCTACAAGAATGTCTTCTTCCGCTATGCCGGGGGAACGATGGTCCGCTCGCGGATCGCCGAGGTCACGGAAGCGGTCCGCTCCGGCGACATCTTTATCGGTGGAGTGGTGGGCGACCGCTGGACCCGCCTCAGTTCCGATGATTTCGGCCGCTGATCGCCTTCAACCGGTGGTCAGCCCCAGCGGCTGGCTGCGCTCGGTTACAAAGGCCGCCTGCGGACTGGGCGCCTCCTGAGGCGTCCAACGCCCGGTCTTTTCATTCCAGCCGCCATGTTCTATGTCTGCCGGGCAGCGCGGGGGCGCGTCTTGTCAATCGTAAAAGCATCCGGTACGCCCCGCTCATGACAGTTACCGTTCGTTTCGCCCCTTCGCCGACCGGCCGCATCCATATCGGCAATGCGCGCACGGCTCTGTTCAACTGGCTGTTCGCCGTGAACAACAAGGGTCGCTTCATCCAGCGCTTCGACGACACCGACATTGCGCGCTCGAAGCAGGAGTTTTCCGACGCCATCCTCTACGACCTGCATTGGTTGGGCATTTTTCCCGACGCCACCGAGTACCAGTCGCGGCGCTTCGAAGTCTATGACGCGGCGGTCGAGAGGCTGAAGGCGGCAGGCGTTCTCTATGCCTGCTACGAAACGCCGGAGGAGCTGGATCTCAGGCGCAAGGTGCGCCGCACGCGCGGTCTGCCGCCGGTCTATGGCCGCGAGGCGTTGACCCTGACGCACGAGCAGATCGCCGAATACCAGACCGATGGCCGCCGGCCGCACTGGCGTTTTCTCCTGCCCAATTTCTCAGGCGATCCACAACAGCCGGAACGCACTGAAATCCACTGGAACGACTTGGTGCGCGGTGAGGAAACCGTCGATCTGGCCTCGCTTTCCGACCCGGTCCTGGTGCGCGAGGACGGCACCTATCTCTATACGCTGCCTTCCGTGGTCGACGACATCGAGATGGGCGTCAGCCATGTCATCCGCGGCGACGACCATGTCACCAACACCGGCGTGCAGATCGCCCTGTTCCAGGCACTGGCTGCCACGCCGCCAGTGTTCGGCCACCACAATCTCCTGACCACCGCATCGGGCGAGGGCTTGTCGAAGCGCACCGGCGCGCTCTCCATCGAAAGCCTGCGCGAGGACGGGATCGAGCCGATGGCCGTCGCATCATTGGCGGTCCTGGTAGGCACTTCGGAGAATGTCGCGGCGATGCCGACGATGGGCGAACTCGCCGAACGCTTCGATCCGGCGGCGACATCGAAATCCGCGGCCAAGTTCGATCCGGACGAGCTGTTCGTGCTCAACCGGTCGCTGCTGCACCACATGCCGTTCAGCGAGGCACAAGACCGTCTGATCGTGCTCGGCGTCTCCGGCGAGCAGGCCGAACCGTTCTGGCTGGCGGTGCGCGGCAATCTCGACAGGCTGGCCGATGCGGTCAACTGGTGGCGCATCCTGCGCGAAGGACCGCAGG
>NZ_RZQA01000590.1:0-4082 GCF_004022915.1 Mesorhizobium sp. M7A.F.Ca.US.006.04.2.1 | reverse complement strand
ACATTGTTGCAGCGCGGGCTTCTGGCCCGCGTTTTTGTCTTCAGCCAAAGGTCTCCTTCAGCCACGTCTTCGGCAGCGCCGGCACGAAATTCCCGTCGCGTCCGGTCATATCGTCATTGGCAACCAGCGCGTTGAGGATTGCTTCCTCCACGGTCTGGATCACCGCATCGAAAAACGGATCGATGTCGGTATCGGGAATAAAATCGGCACTGGCGATGCGGCCGGATGGCGCCCGCGCGGCGCTCGCATTGGCGGTCGAGAAGGCGATGAAAATGTCGCCTGAACTGTGATACCCGAAGCCTCCGGTCATGGCGACGCCAAGCGGCACCCGTCGGGCCAGCCGCTTCATCTGATGCGGCAGGAACGGTGCGTCGGTGGCGATGACGGCGATGATCGAACCCTTTTCGGCGCGCGGTGTGCCTTCGCGGACAGCCGGTTCGACGAGTTGCGGCCCGGCGCGCAGGCCGCGAATGGCAATATTGCGCCGTTTGCCAAAATTGGACTGCACGAAGGCGCCGACCGTATAGGCACGGCCGTGCCATTCGACGATGCGCGATGCCGTGCCGGAGCCGGCCTTGAAGCCGAAGGTGATCATGCCGGTGCCGCCGCCGACGCTGCCTTCCTCGATCGGTCCGCCGGCGGCACCGTCGAGGGCCTGCGCAACATGCTCCGACGTCAAATGGTGGCCGTTGATGTCGTTGAGGAAGCCGTCATAGGTCTCCGCCGCCACCGGCAGTCCCCAGCCGCTGTCAAGCGCCGCCGGCAGCACGCTTTGCATCCAGCGCAGCGTGCCGTCGCGGGAAACGCCGCAGGAATGCGTGTTGGTGATGGTGATCGGGAAGTTGAAAGCGCCGGTTTCCTCGACGATGTGCGAGCCGGTCAGTTCGCCGTTTCCGTTCTGGCTGAAGATCCCGGCGAAGACCGGGTTGGCGAGGTCGGCAAGCGGCCTGGGCAGGATCGCGGTCACGCCGGTGCGAACCGGTCCCTCGCCGACGACAAGCGTGCCATCGCCCGAGATCAGCGTCGCATAGCCGACCGCGACGCCGGGCACATCGGTGATCGCGTTGAACGGTCCAGGCCGTCCGTCGAAGCCGATGCCGAAATTTCGCGCGCGCGGTTTGCCTGAGGGCGTTGCCAGATGATGCGGATTGTCGGTCATGGTGTCAGAATAGGGATCCCTGATTGCCAGGCTCTTTGGCCTTGGCCGCCGGCTTGGCCACGGCTTTCGGTTTTGCCGTGCCGCTGATTGCCACCGCATCGGCGGTCCCGTCGGCGAACTCGAGCGAAAGCGCCATTCCCGACACCACGTCGGCAGCCTGCTTGACGACGGCGCCGTCCGCATCCCTCACCAGCGCAAAGCCGCGGGCCAGGACGGCCTTGTGCGACAGCGACGCCATCAACCTGTCGGCCTGGACGACGCGGCCGCGCAGGCGCTCCAGCCTGAGCACCACTGCTTGCGTGCCGCGTCTTGTCAAAGCTGTCAGCAAATCCCTCTGCACGCGTTGCCGCCGTGCCGTCGGCTCGATCGTGATGCGGCCTTGCAGCATGGCCAGTTGCTGCTTGTGCCGCTGCAGCGAAGCCCTGGCACATTTTGGCAATTGATCCGCCGCCCGGTTAAGCTCCGCACGCCGGGCTCTTGCCATCGCACGCAGTGCCCCTTGTGCTCGCAAAAGATTGCGTTCGTTGGTGCGCCGGGCCTCTGCAATGCGCTGCGACAGCATTGCCGGTGTCAGTTTCACGGCAAAAAACCTTGCACGCTTGCGTTCGGTGGAGACCAACAGGCCCCGGCCGAGCCTGGATGTCGCCTCATCGAGGCGCCGGCGCGGCAGCGCCAGCAATTGATCGGGCGAGGGCAGAGCCCGGGCGGCGGCACGGGCGGCCTGCCGCTTGCGCTCGAAATTGCGCAGCACCGCCGCTTTCAGCCGCGCACCGAGGCTGGCAAGCGTTGCTTCGAGGTCGGCCTTCACCGGCACGGCGATTTCGGCCGCGCCTGTCGGTGTCGGCGCCCGCACGTCGGCGACGAGGTCGATCAGCGTCCAGTCGGTCTCGTGGCCGACAGCCGAGATCACCGGAATGCCGGAAGCGGCAACCGCGCGGGCGAGCGCCTCGTCGTTGAACCCCCAGAGGTCTTCGAGGCTGCCGCCGCCACGCGCCACGATCAACAGATCGGGCCGCTGGATGGCGCCATCCCATGCCAGCGCGTTGAAGCCGTTGACCGCGGCTGTCACTTCCGCGCCTGACGTCTCGCCCTGAACACGCACCGGCCAGACCAGGACATGCAGCGGAAAGCGGTCCTTGATGCGGTGGATGATGTCGCGGATGACGGACCCTGTCGGCGAGGTGACGACGCCGATGACGCGCGGCATAAACGGCAGCAGCCGCTTGCGACCGGTGTCGAACAGCCCCTCGGCCTGCAGCCGCCGCTTGCGCTCTTCCAGCAGCGCCATCAGGGCGCCGGCGCCGGCAGGCTCCAGATTGTCGATGACGATCTGGTAGTTGGATTTGCCGGGATAGGTGGTGAGCTTGCCGGTGGCGATCACCTCCATGCCCTCTTCGGGACGGAACTTCAGCCGGCTCATCGTGCCTTTCCACACCACGGCGTCGAGCCGCGCGCGGTCGTCCTTCAGCGCGAAATAGGCATGACCTGAGGAATGCGGCCCGCGATAGCCTGATATCTCGCCACGCACCCGCACATTGCCGAAAACGTCCTCGACCGTGCGCTTCAGCGCGCCGGAAATCTCGCTCACCGTATATTCGGCGGCGTTGGTGCGTGATTCGGATGCTGCTTCGCTCATCCGTCGATTGGGGAACGGTTGGGCGCCCGCGTCAAGGCGGTTGCGTCGGGCCAGCCGTTCATAACCCGCACACCTGGCCCTGCCTACCAGCCGGGCAGGATCTGGTTCGGCTTGGTTCGCCGCAGCTTGGTGAAGGCAAGCGCTGCGAAATCGAACGTTCCGGGGTCTTCGCCGACCGGCACCGAGATGTTGTCCAGGCTTTCCGAAATATGGCGGGCGAGCGCATCGACGATCTCCGGCCGCGACGTCTGGCCGCGCATGATGCCGATGCGGCAATCGGGCAGGGCGCCGAAGCCGTCGGCTTCGCCCAGCACCCGCATACCGGGTCTGAGCGCGCATTCCGGCAGCACCGAGATTGCCAGCCCGGAAAGAACCGCGGCGGTGATGACGGTGGCCGAGAAACTGGTGAACAGGATGCGATAGTCGCGGTTCTGCTGGTCGAGCACATCGACCGCGGCGCGCCGCCAGATGCAGTTCGGCCGGCCGAAGGCCATCGGCAGCGTTTCCTGCTCATGCGTGGCATGGTTGGCCGAGGTGACCCACAGCAGCGGTTCGCGCCGCACCACCTCCGACTGGCCGCGTACGTCGTTGTGCGTCACCAGCGCGAGATCGAGATTGCCGCGCTTGATATGCTCGACCAGCCCCGGCGTCGGCTCGCAGATGACGGTGAGTTCGACGCGCGGATTGGAGCGGGTGAACCGTGCCATGATCTCGGGCAGGAAACGATCGGCGTAGTCGTCGGGCGTGCCGATGCGGATCGTGCCTTCGAGCCGCCGGTCGTCGAAGGCCGCCAGGGTCTCGCGGTTGAGATAGAGCAGCCGCCGCGCATAGGAGAGCAGCTTGTCGCCTTCCTCGGTCAGCCTGTTGGTGCGTCCGTCCTTTTCGAACAGCGGCTTGCCGATCCGCTCCTCCAGCCGGCGCATCTGCATCGACACCGCTGACTGGGTCCGGTGCACCTCTTCGGCTGCTCGCGTGAAGCTGCCGGTATCGGCGATCGAGATGAAGGTCTGCAATTGATCGAGATCGAGCGGCGATTTCATCGATATGATCCATCACTGGTGTTGATGGTAAAGATTAGAAACATTCGTTGGATTAATCAATCGGCCGATGGCAAATTGGCATTGTCCACATGAAGGCATGTGAATCGAAGCCGGAACGGCCGCTGTCGCCAGCGCCGATCGCAAGGCTTTGCCCGTTCGAGTCTGAAGGAGACCGACAATGACCACGTTCGATTTCGCCACCGAGACCTCGCGCATCACCTCGCGTCCGGCCGTTGCGACGCGCGTG
>NZ_RZQA01000058.1:0-13932 GCF_004022915.1 Mesorhizobium sp. M7A.F.Ca.US.006.04.2.1 | reverse complement strand
CACCTATACCGGCAACAATCCGGCGCTGCGCGTTGCTGCGTCCGGCGCCGACGTCAAGCTGATCGGCCTGTCGAGCTATGTGAAGGCCGGCGGTTCCTACATCGTCGTCAAAACCGACTCGCCGTTGAAGACGCTGCAGGATCTCAGGGGCAAGAAGGTCGCCTATCTCACCGGAACGGTGCGGCATTCGAACTTCAGCAAGGCACTGAACAGCGTCGGCCTGACCACCAATGACGTCGAAGGTCTGAACCTGCCTTTCGAGGCATCCGGCCCGGCGCTGCTGCGCGGCGATATCGACGCCATTGTCGAGACGGATTCGACGGCGGCCAAGCTGGTCGACACCGGCGAGGCGCGGGTGCTGTTCGACACCAGCACCCATCCGGAATGGAACGTGCCGAACGTCATCTCGGTCAACGGCGCCTTCGCGGCGAAATATCCCGATCTGGTCAAGCGGCTGCTGAAGATCGACATCGAGATTTCGCGTTGGGCCGACGCTCATCCGGACGAGACGATCAAGACGTTTGTGGAGGCGACCAAGTCGTCGGAAAAATCCGTCCGCAAGACCTATGCCGACGGGGTGTTCCACCAGGATCCGAAACTCACCGACGACGCGATCGCCGCCTTGCAGGGCGAGGAGAAATTCATGGCCAGCGCCGGGCTCCTGAAGGGCTCGATCGACTACGGCAAATGGGTCGACAAGAGCTTTGTCGATGGCGCCGCGGCTGAAGTCGCTGCCGTCCAATAGACTGGAAGCATCGAGCGGGGCGGGCGCGTTACTGCGCTGCCCCGTTCGTCTGGTCCGTCAAATCTCAGGGATGTTCTCCTTGAAGATCACCTGCAGCCTTGGCTGGTGCAGTTCATAGGGCAATCCCCGGACCGCATGGGTCAAAGTGTTGAGCGCTTCGCGGGCTTCGACGCGCGGGTTCTGGTCGATGACCGCGTCGAGCGTGCCGTCGAGCAGAAGGTCTTTGGTGCCGTCCGTCACCTCGTGGCCGAGGAAGACCATGGACTGGGCGCGGCCGTGCTCCTTGAGCGCGCGGGCGATGCCGGTGTTGCCGGCGCCGACATTGTAGATCGCGGCAAGGTCGGGGTGCCGTTCCAGCAGGGCCGATGCCTCCGAATAGGCCTTCTCGCGGTCGTCGAGCATTTCGCGCATCTCGACGATCTGCAGGTTGGGTGATTCCTCGGTCAGGACGTGGCGGAACCCCATCTCGCGTTCTTCGTGGCCGCGATAGGACAGCGAGCCGGCGAACAGCGCCACCTTGCCCGGATGCCCCGATCCCATGAAGCGGTTGAGCAGATAGCCGGCCAGCCGCCCGGCGGCGCGGTTGTCGATGCCGATATAGGCGACCCTGGGCACATGCAGGATGTCGGAGGCGATGGTCACCACCTTGATATCGTTGGCCGACAGGGATCGGATCGCTTCGCGCACCGTCGGATGGTCGAGCGCTATAACGCCGACGCCTTGCGTCTGTCCGCGCAGGTCCTGCAGCAGGCGGGCGAGCCGGTCAGGATTGAAGCCCTCGATGGTGGCGATATGGACATCGAGGTCGGGCCGCGCCAGAGCCTGTGCCTCGATGTGCCGGTGCAGCATCTTGATGAAGGAATTGGTGCCGGCCGGCAGCGCGAAGTCGAGTCGGATGACCTCGCCAGGCGAGGGCCGTGGCGGCGCGCCGTTCGGGCCTTCGGCGATGTAGCCGAGGCGCTGCGCCATTTCGAGCACGATTTCGCGCGTGCGCGCCCGCACGCCGGGTCGGTTGTTGAGCACGCGGTCGACGGTGGCGGCCGAGACGCCGGCTTCCCGGGCTATGTCAGTCAGGGTGGAACGCACCGTCTTTCATCTCCTGCATGCGTCAGATCGGCTGGTGACGGCTTCCCCGCCATCGGCGATTCTGATGGGAAATGATGTATCCGCCCTTAGCCTATGCGCAAGCCGCCGCGCTAAATCAAATGGTCCGGCAGGGCTGCGCAGGGCCGGGAAGGGTCGTGTGCCCTCAAACTGAAGCACCCGGCATGATGCATGGATCCCGTTTTTGTGCATTTCCTTGCCCTATTGCGATGTTGTGAGGTGTTTTGATTATTTATGATGTTGACAGCCTTGCCGTGCTGCCGTCAATATCCCTCATAAGGGCCGTGGAGGAAACGTGGCCCTGAGGGAGGAGTTTCAATGTCTGACTTGATCCGCATCTCGCGGCGCCGGCTGCTGGCATCCGGAGGAAAGGCGGCTGTGATCATGGCCGCCGCTGGTATCGCACCTCAATTCATTCGTCCCGGCCGCGCCTATGCGGCCGACGCGCTGGCGCCAGGCATGATCGGCGGCCCGACGGGCTTCGATGGAGCCGAGCGCTACCAGTATGGCGCCGACACGCCGGAAAGCCGCGCCATCGAGGCGGCCAAGGCGCTGAAGGGCGCCGGCAAGGCGCCGGCCAAGATCGTGCTCGGCCTGTCCGACGGCTCGATCGGCCAGCTCACGCAGCCGTTCCCGGCCGGTGCGCCGTCGATCAAGGAGCTGTGGGAAAAGGAAACCGGCATCGCGATCGAAATCATCGGTTTGCCGAACGGCCAGGAATTCACCAAGACGATGCAGGACATCTCCACCAAGGGTGGGGCCTACGACATCTATTCGACCGAATGGAACCGCCTCGGCGACCTCGCCGAAACCGGCGGCATCGCCAAGCTCGATGACTTTGTCGCGCAGCACAAGCCCGAATGGGACGATCCCGTCAGCGGCTATGTCAACGGCGCCAAGGGCGTGTCGCTGCTCAACAAATACCGCGGCTCCAACTATGGCGTGTCGCTGGACGGCGACTTCCAGACCTGGGTCTACCGCACCGATTTGTTCGGCGACGAAGCCGAGAAGAAGGCCTTCAAGGACAAATACGGCTACGATCTGGCGCCGCCGAAGACCTGGAAGCAGCATGGCGACATCGCCGCCTTCTTCCAGCGACCGGACAAGGGCCTGTTCGGCTCGACCGACCTGCGCAACCAGGGTTGGGGCTACACCAACTGGTACCAGCGCTATGTCTCGATGGCTTCGCCCAACCAATTCCTGTTTGGCGATGACGGCAAGCCGATGATCAATTCCGAGCAAGGCATTGCCGCCACCAACGAATATGTCGCTTCGCTCGCACATCATTCGCCGGATGCGATCTCCTGGGGCTGGCCGGAGCAATACGGCAACTTCGCCAAGGGTGGTGCGGCGATGACCTGCGCCTTCTCCAACCTGCCGAAATTCCTCGACAATGCCGGCAACAAGGATTCGGCCGTCACCGGCAAGATCGGCTCGATGCTGCCGCCAGGCCGCGAGATCGACGGCAAGCTGATCAGCCGCTCCGTGCTGTGGTTCTCGCTGACCGGCATGGTCTCGTCGCAGTCGAAGAACCAGGAGGTTGCCTATCTCCTGCTGCAATGGCTGGGCTCGGCCCGTATCTACGCCTGGATGAGTGCCAACCCCGGCGGTTATCTGGACCCGTTCCGGCTTTCGGACTTCTCCGATCCGCTGGTGCGCCAGACCTATCATGCCTACCACATGGACGTTGTGCGCGAGACGGTGGCGCGCACCGTGCCGACCATCAACTATCCCGGCGCGACAGCCTTCCACAATGCGCTCGACGAGAACCTCATGGCGGCGCTGACCAAGGCCAAGACATCGGAGCAGGCGATGGCCGATACGGAGGCGGAGTGGAAGAAGATCGTGCGGCGCACCGGCGAGGACAAACTGCTCGAAGCCATCAAGACCAACAAGGAGGCCTGGCCGACAGTTCTCGACCCGATCGTCTGATCCATCTCCCTGGATCACATCGAAGGAGGGGAGGAGCCTGCTTTTCCCCTCCGCCCACAACGCCACCAGCAAAGCCGCCAGATGAAGCGTTCCGTTCCTTTCCTGATATTCCGCTATGCCGCGATCTTCGCGGCCATGGCGGTGACGCTGGTGCCGATCCTGTGGATGGTATCGATGGCGTTCAAGCCGATCGCCGAATGGTCGGCGACCGGCGCCGACCTGACCTGGTGGCCGAAGAACCCGACGCTCAGCAATTTTCGTTTCGTCTTCGGCGAGTCAACCAACAATTTGATCGTCGCGCTCGACCGTACCGCGCTGAAGCCGATCCTCGCATCGCTGCTGTCGGCGGTTTTCGGCACGGTGATCGCCATGTCGGCGGGCACTGCCGCGGCTTATGGGCTGTCGCGTTTCGGCTCCGGCCAGAACCTGCCGCTGGCGCTGATCCAGCTCAGGATTTTTCCCCCGATGGCGGTCATGATCCCGGTGATGATCATGTGGGCTTTCCTCAACTTCACCGACAGCTGGTGGGGCCTGGCGCTGATCTACGGCATCGTCACCTTGCCGTTCGCCTTCTGGCTGATGAAGACCTTCTTCGACGACATGCCGCGCGAGATCGAGGAGGCAGCGCTTGTCGAGGGCTGTTCGCGGCTGCGCGTCTTCACCCGCATCACGCTGCCGATGATGCGCGCGCCGCTGGCCAGTGCCGCGCTCTTCGTCTTCATCCTCAACTGGTCGGACTATCTGATCGCGCTGCTTCTGACGACGCGCGAATGGGTGACCATCCCGGTCTACATGGCCTCGCTATCCTCCTCGATGACCGGGCAGCTCTATGGCGCCAAGGCGGCGCTTGGCCTGATCGCGGCCGTGCCGCCGGTCATCATGGGCATCGCCATCCAACGCCATCTGGTGCGCGGGTTGACATTCGGGGCGCTCAAGCAATGAGCGCGGTGACTGTCATGACTTCCAAGGATGAGGTGAAAGCCGTCGGAGCAAAGCCGGTTTCGCGCGATGAGGGCGCAAGGCTGGGTTTCCGGCTGACATTGCCTGCGCAGATCCTGGTGCTGTTCATCTCGGCCTTCCCGCTGTTGATGCAGCTCTACATCAGCGTCACCGACTGGTCGCCCCTGTCGGGCACCGGCTGGTGGAACGCCTGGTCGATGTGGAACAGCTTTGCCAACTACACCGATCTCGCCGCCGACGCGCGCTTCTGGAGCGCGCTGAAGCGTACGGCCATCGTCATGATCGTCTGCGTGCCGGCGGAATTCCTGCTTGGGCTGGCGCTGGCGACACTGTTTGCCGACGATTTCCCGGGCAAGCGCGTCTTCTATTCGATCCTGCTGATGCCGATGATGGTGGTGCCTGCCGTGGCCGGCTACATGTTCTTCATGCTGTTCCAGTCGGGCGGCCCGGTGAACGACATCTTGTCGGCGCTCACCGGATCTCCCGTCACCATCGCCTGGCTGTCGGATCCGACTCTGGCGCTGATTGCGGTGATGGTCGCCGACATTTGGCAATGGACGCCGCTGATGTTCCTTATCCTGCTTGCCGGCCTGGTCGGCGTGCCGGAGGACCAGATCAAGGCGGCGACGCTGCTCGGCGCCAATCCGTGGCAGCGCTTCGTCACCATCGTGCTGCCGAAGATGAAGACGATCATCATCATCGCGTTGGCGATCCGGGTGATCGAGAACTTCAAGATCTTCGACACGCTCTACATCATGACCGGCGGCGGTCCAGGCGTCGCTACCGAAACCATCTCGGTCTACATCTACAAGCTCACCACGCAGGACCTGATCTGGGGCTATGTGGCGGCGATCGCGCTGGCCATTTTGGTCGTGCTGTCGATCGTCGCGGTGTTTGCCATGAAGCGCATGGCGCGTGCACGCGTGGTACCGGCATGAGCGCCATCCACCTGCAAAACCTGGTCAAGAAATTCGGCGACTTCACCGCGCTGAAGACCATGGACCTGGCAATATCAGATGGCGAGTTCATGGCGCTGCTCGGCCCGTCGGGCTGCGGCAAGTCGACGACGATGAACATGATCGCCGGCATGGAAGAACCGACCGGCGGCAAGATCCTGTTTGGCGAGCGCGACATGGCCGGCGTGCCGATGGGCCGGCGTGGCGTCGGCTTCGTGTTCCAGAACTACGCCATCTTCACGCATATGACGGTGCGCCAGAACCTTGCCTATGGACCAAAAATGCGAGGGGCTGCCAAAGCCGAGATCGATCGCCGTGTCGGCGCCGTCGCCGAGATGCTGCAGCTTTCGCCGCTGCTCGACCGCAAGGCCGACAGGCTGTCGGTCAATATATTGCAACGGGTGGCGATCGGCCGCTCGGCGATCATGGAGCCGGCGATCTTCCTGCTCGACGAGCCGCTCTCCAATGTCGACGCCGCTTTCCGGGCCGTCATGCGCACCGAACTGAAGCAGCTGCAGCGGCAGTTCCGCCAGACCATGGTGTATGTCACCCACGATCAGCTCGAGGCGATGACCATGGCCGACCGCATCGCGGTCATGGATCATGGGGTTTTGCAGCAGGTCGGCACGCCGCTCGAGGTCTACAACGATCCAGCCAATGTCTTCGTCGCCCGCTTTATCGGTGCGCCGGGCATGAATCTGCTCAAGGGCAGGCCGGCGGAGAGCGACCGCGGACTGGTCGTCGATCTCGGACCGTTGGGCGTCACGCCGCCGCTGCCGGGCGAACTCGCAGCGGCCATGCGTGGTGCACGCGGCGAGGTGCTTTACGGATTCCGGCCTGAACAGGCGACGTTGGTGCAGAATGGGCAGGGCCTCGCAATGCCGGTGACCTTTGTCGAACGGATCGGTGCGCGCACCATCGTTCATCTCGGCCAGGGCGAGGCGGCTGTGAAAACGGTGTTCGACAATGATGTCGGGCTGGCTATCGGCGACACCGCTGTCATCGCTCCCACTACGTCGTCGGTGCGCGTCTTCGACGCCGCTACCGGCCTTGCGATGAAGGCAGGTTGAGATGGCCGATATCGTCTTCCGTAATGTGACCAAACGCTACGGCAATACACTCGCCGTCGACGACGCCTCGTTCACCGTCAACGACAATGAGTTCTTCTGCTTCTTCGGTCCGCCGCTGTCGGGCAAGTCGACCATCCTGCGCCTGGTGCTCGGGTTGGAGACACCTGACACCGGCGAAATCCTGATCGGAGGCAGGCCGGTCAACGCGATGTCGCCGGCCGAGCGCAACGTGGCTATGGTGTTCCAGAACCTGGCGCTGTTTCCGCATATGAGCGCGCTCGAAAATGTCCGCTTTCCCCTGGTCGAACGCCGGGTCGCCGAGGCCGAGATCAAGCGGCGGGTCACCGACGTCGCGGCGAAGCTGCATATCGGCCATATCCTGCACAAGCCGCCGGGACAGCTTTCGGGCGGGGAGCGGCAGCGCGTGGCGATCGCCCGGGCTCTGGTGCGCGATCCCAATGCCTATCTGATGGACGATCCGATCTCGGCGCTCGACGCCAGGCTGCGCGAAGAAACGCGCGTCGAGCTGAAGCGCATCCAGCGCGAACTCGGCAAGACGCTGATCTACGTCACGCACGACCAGGAAGAAGCGATGTCGGTCGCCGACCGCATCGCCATCCTGGAGGACGGCAAGATCAGGCAGATCGGTACGCCGGCAGAGATTTACGACCGCCCGGCCAGCACCTATGTGGCAAGGCTGCTTGGTTCGCCGATGATGAACATCCTCAGATCGGCGCGCGGCGAGGGCGGTGTCGAAGCGGCTGAAGGCACGATCCGCATCGAAGACAAGACAGCGCCCGCCGACGCCGTGGAGATCGGCCTGAGGCCGGAAGACATCAAGGTCAGACCGTGGGCGGATGGGGGCCCGGGCCGCCCGGCGCGAGTGTTCGAGGTCGAGCCGCTTGGCGGCTACACCGTGGTGACGCTCGCTGCCGGGCAGGCGCGGCTGAAGGCGTTGCTGCGCGGCCAGCCCGACATCCGGCCGGATGCCATGGTGGCGATATCCTGCGAGCCGGCCAGAGTGCATTATTTCGAACAGAGCGGCGGGGCGTTGGCACGATGACGGCCGCCGCAAGGAAAGAGTTTCGGGAGGAAGAGATGGCAAGCAAAGGCTTCGAGCCGGACGTGAAGGTCCGCACGAAGGAATACAAGATCGGCTGTGTCGGCGCAGGCATGATCATGGCCGAGTGCCATCTCGCCGCCTACAAGGAAGCCGGGTTCCCGGTGGTGGCAATCGCCTCGCGCACCAGGGCCAGCGCCGAGAAGGTGGCGACGCGCTGGGGCATTCCGACCGTCCACGACACACCGGAAAAACTGATCGAGGACGAAAATGTCGAGATCATCGACCTTGCTTTCCCGCCCGACCTGCAGCCGGCGCTGATCCGTCACGCGCTGAAGCAGAAGCACATCAAGGCGATCCTGGCGCAGAAGCCGTTGGCCTTGTCGGTCGACGAAGCGGTCAAGCTGCGTGACGAGGCGGCCAAGGCCGGCAAGATCCTCTCGGTCAATCAGAACATGCGCTACGACCAGTCGATGCGCGTCTTGAAGCAGATCATCGACAGCGGCGCGCTGGGCGACATCGTCTTCGCCCAGATCGACATGCACGCCATCCCGCACTGGCAGAGCTTTCTCGAGGATTATGACCGGCTGACGCTCGCCAATATGAGCGTGCATCATCTCGACGTGCTGCGCTTCCTGTTCGGCGATCCCGACGAGATCACCACGCTGACACGCAAAGACCCGCGCACGACATTCGACCACTCCGACGGCATCACCGTGTCGACGCTGCGCTTCCCGTCCGGCGTGCTTGCCGTGTCGCTGGAGGATGTCTGGTCCGGTCCGCGCCAGGATGGCTACAAGGACGACCAGCACATCAACTGGCGCGTCGACGGCAGCAAGGGGGTCGCGAAGGGCACCATCGGCTGGCCGACGGGCGCTGCCTCGACGCTGACTTACGCTTCGACCGAGACGACCGGCGGCGAATGGGTCAGCCCGAGCTGGGACACGATGTGGTTCCCGCATGCCTTTATCGGTGTGATGGAGCAGCTCCAGCACGCGGTGAAGACCGGCACGCCGCCGGCGCTGTCGGTCGCCGACAACGTCAAGACCATGGCGCTGGTCGAGGCGGGCTACCGCTCGATCGACGAGGCCCGCATGGTCAAGCTTTCCGAAATCGCTACCTGATCACCGCAGCTGAAACACCAGACAACTGAATCGCTTACAGGGAGGAATTCACACCATGATGCAGGCAGGTATTTTCACGGGCTATTTCCCGTACGGCCTCGAAGAGACGGCGAAGAAAATCCGCGGGCTCGATTTCAACACGGTGCAACTCGACCTCCACTTCAAGGATGTCGACCTGTCGGCCGGGCAGATCACCAAGGACAAGGCCAAGAAGGTGCGCGACGTCTTCCGCGATCATCACCTGCCGGTGTGCTGCATTTCCGGCTACACAAATATCATCCACCCGGACAAGGCCGAGCGCGACAAGCGCGTCGGCTACCTCAAAGAGATCATCCGCAACGCCCGCCATTTCGGCAGCCCGTATGTGATCTCGGAAACCGGCACCTACAACACAGAATCCGACTGGGTGCATCACCCCAAGAACAAGACCGAGGAAGGGTTCGAGGAATGCCGCAAAGTGGTCGCCGACCTTGCCCAGACGGCCTATGACCACGGCGCGGTCTTCCTGCTCGAAACCTATGTCAACAACGTCGTCGGCTCGGTCGAGGAGACGGTCAAGATGTTCGCGCAGGTCGATCACCCCGGCCTCGGTCTGCTGATGGACCCGACCAATTATTTCGAGACGCATAACATCGACAGGATGGACCAGATCCTGAACCAGGTGTTCGACACGCTGACCGACAAGATCAGAATAGCTCACGCCAAGGACGTCAAGCGTTCGGGCGGCGACAAGTCCGAGAAGCACGCCGATATCGGCGACGAGGACGCGCTGGAGAGCCATACATTCCGTGGCGTCGGTGAGATCGAGTTGCCGGCACCGGGCCTCGGTTCGCTGAACTACGACCTCTATCTCCAGCGGCTGGCGGAAAAGCATCCGAACATCCCGGTGATCATCGAGCATCTCTCGGAAGACGACGTGCCGCGCGCCAAGAAATTCCTCGACGGGAAGTTCCGCGCCAACGGTCTGTGACGGCCTTCTCGCGCCGCTGGTTCGCGGCGGCGCGGTTCGGTTCCAAAGTAAGGGAGGAGAAAAAATGTTGAAATTCGCATTGAAACTGGCGGCTGCCGCAACGCTGCTCGCCGGTGTCTCATTGAGCGCGCCGGCAATGGCGCAGGATGGCCAGAAGACGTTCTACCTGCTGTCGCATGGCGGTCCGTCGGATGCGTTCTGGCTGGACTGGAATGCCGGCGCGACCAAAGCCTGCGATCAGCTCAAGGTGACGTGCAAGATCTCATTCAGCGGCGCCGACATGGCGGCGCAGAAGGAGGCCTTCAATTCCGCGCTTGCGGCCAAGCCCGACGGCATCGCCACCACGTCGGCCCAGCCGGGCTTGTGGACGGAAGAGGTGAAGGCGGCCAAGGCAGCCGGCATCCCGATCGTGTTCTTCAACACAGACGACCCGGCGACCGGACGGCAGGCCTATGTCGGTGCCGATCTCAAGGAGGCGGGCGTCATCTGGGCCAAGTATCTTGTTGACCACAAGATGGTGAAGCAGGGCGACAAGGTGTTCCTGCCGGTGGAAGTGCCTGGCGCCAGCTATCAGCAGCTGGAGACCGAAGGCATCGCCAGCGTCTTCGATCCGTTGGGGATCAAATATGATGTGGTCGATTGCGGCACCGACCCGGCCGGCATCATTGCCAAGATGACCGACTACATGGTGGCCAACAATCCGCCGGCGATCATCGCGCTTGGCGATTCCGTCGCGGCCAGCGTCAAGCGGGTGTTCGACGGCGCCGGCGTGCCGGCCGGCAAGATCCCGGTCGTCGGCTGGGGCAATTCCAAGGAAACCGCGGAAGCCGTCAAATCCGGTTTCGTCAACGCGGCCGCCTGGCAGTTCCCGTCTGCGCAGGGCTTCATGCCGGTGGCGCTGCTCGGGCTCGCCGCTTCGGGTGAGCCGATCGGCTACGACATCCATACGTTCAGCCTCTACGACGCCTCGAGCGTCGAACCGATCCTGAAACTCTACGACACGAAGTGAAAACCGGTGCCCGCGGCGCAAGCCGCGGGCGTCTCTTCAAAGCATGGTTCAAGCAGTCATGATGATCGCCGCAGAAGACGAAATGCCTGTCGGGAAACGCAGATCGAGCCTTATACGCTCGCCGCAATTCTCCTCGCTCGTCATCCTCATTGTCCTGCTCGCGGTGTTCGCCATTGCCGATGCCAATTTCCTGTCGCCGCTCAACATCTCCAACATGATGGCGTTCCTGCCCGAGCTCGGCATCATCGCGCTCGGCATGACGCTGCTGTTGACGGCGGGCGAGTTCGACCTGTCGGTCGGCGCCGTGTTCGGGCTGGCCCCGGTCGTCGTCATGCTCCTGGTGCAGAACGGCGGCGTGGATATAGGTGCCGCCCTTCTGGCCGGGCTTCTGCTGTGCATCGCCATCGGCGCCATCAACGGGCTGATCGTCACCAAGATCGGCATTTCGTCCTTCCTGGTCACGCTTTCGATGCTGCTCGTGGTGCGTGGGGCAGCGCTCTACATCACACAGGGCTTTCCGCTGAAATCCTGGGACCAGCCGGGTTTTTTCGTGACGCTGCTGGCCGGCAGCTTCAATGTCGGCTCGTTCCGGTTCTACACCTCGCTGTGGTGGTTCATCGGTCTCTCGCTGCTGGCAATCTATGTGCTGCGCTATGCCAAGCTCGGCAACTGGATCAGCGCCATCGGGTCGAACCGCAACGCGGCGGTGGCGCGTGGCGTGCCGGCGGACGCCGTCAAGGTGTGGCTGTTCATCCTGACTTCGGTTCTGGCGGGGCTGGCCGGCATGATCAGCGCCTTCCGCATTTCGGCCGCTTCACCGGTGGCCGGCACCGGCTACGAACTCGAAGTGATCGCCATGGTGGTGGTCGGCGGCACGGCGCTGACCGGCGGACGCGGCACGATCCTCGGCACCATCGTCGGTGCGCTGATGCTGCGCGCGATCCGCAACGGCATCGTGCTGATCGGCGTGCCGGGCCTCGCCTACAATATCTTCGTCGGCCTGATCATCCTCGCCATGCTCATCCTGCACGCTTTGCTGCAGAAGAACGCCGCAAGGGGCTGACGATGGAAGTTCTCCGGCTGCAGAATCTGCAAAAATCCTTCGGCAGCGTCCGCGCGCTGAAGAATGCGTCCTTTGCCCTCAAGGAAGGCGAGGTGGTGGCCCTGCTCGGCGACAACGGCGCCGGCAAATCGACGCTGATCAAGGCGATTTCCGGTGTGTTTCCGATCGACCGTGGCGACATCTATGTGCGCGGTGAAAAGGTTTCGATCCGTTCGACACGCGACGCGATGGACCTCGGCATCGAGACCATCCACCAGGATACGTCTCTGGCGCCGGATCTCAGCATCGCGCGCAATCTTTTCCTTGGGCGCGAGCCGGTCAAGCTGAAATGGCTGGGCGTGTTCGCGCCGCTCGATTTCGCCAAATTGCGAGACGCGGCGTCGGCGCTGTTGAAGCGCGTCGGCATCTCGAAAAAACTCGACGCCGATGCGCTGGTCTCGACGCTATCGGGTGGCGAGCGGCAGTCGATCGCGATTTCTCGCGCCATGCAGTTCGCTGCCAAGGTCATCATCCTCGACGAACCGACCAACAATCTCGGTGTCGAGGAAACCCATGGCGTGCTGCGCTTCGTCAAGGAGGTGCGTGACGCCGGTCATTCCGTGCTCTTGATCACCCACAACATCCATCACGTGTTCCAGGTCGCCGACCGCATCATCGTCATGCGCCGCGGCGAGATCGTCGCCGAGCAGACGGTTGCCGATACCGATCTCCTGACCGTGGAAAGCATCATCACCGGCGCCGACATGTCGGCCCTGCTGAAAGAGACGAGAGCGAAGTGAAGAAGTTGGCCGTCACATGGTAGAACTTTACGGCAAGACGCTTTCGCGCCGGCAGGTGTCGGAACGTTCGGGCATGCTGTCGCAATTTGCCGGCGTGCGGCTGATGACGCTTGGCGACGGGGTGGAACGCGGCATCCGCATGCTGGAGTTCCGCACCGGCTCGGGCCTGCGCTTCACGGCACTGGTCGACCGGGCGCTCGACATCGCTGACTGCGACTTCAAGGGCCAGGCGATCGGCTGGCATTCGCCGAGCGGTTTTCGCCACCCCGGCCTGCACGATTATGAGGGGGAAGGGGGGCTCGCTTGGGCGCGTTCGTTTTCAGGGCTGCTTGTCACCTGCGGCCTCGACCACATATTGGGCCGGGAAGAAGTGCCGGCCGATAGCTACAACTACCCGGGCAGGAAGACCGTGATCCATTCGCTGCATGGCCGCGTCGGCACCATTCCGGCGCGGCTGACCGGTTATGGCGAGACCTGGGACGGCGACCGCTGCGTGCTGTGGGCCGAAGGCACCGTGCAGCAATCGGCAGTGTTCGGCGAGGATCTGCATCTGATCCGGCGTATCGAGGCCGATGTCGGCGGCAACGAGATCCGGCTGTCGGATCGCGTCGTCAACCACGGTTTCAACCGCACGCCGCACATGTATTTTTACCACGTCAATGTCAGCCATCCCTTGCTCGACGAGGGTTCGCGCTATCTGGCGCCGATCCGCGACGTCGTCTGGGCTGGCCATGCCGGCGAGCGCTACCAGGCGCAGAAGGTGGGTTACCGCACGATGCCGGCGCCGCAATCGGGTTTCAGCGAGCAGGTCTGGCAGCACGAGATGGCGGCGGACGCCAATGGCGAGGTGCCGGTGGCAGTGGTCAACGATCAGCTCGGGCTCGGCTTCGAAGTGGTGACGCGCAAGGACCAGCTGCCTTGCGCATATCAATGGCAGAATTTTCAGGCGGGGCAGTATGCGCTGGGCATCGAACCCTCGACGCATCATGTGCTCGGCAATCTCGCGGCGCGCGAGCGGGGCGAGATGATCTGGCTGGAGCATAGTGAAAGCCGTTCTTACGACGCAGTGTTCCGGGTGCTCGACGGCGCCGGCGCGATCGCCGAGGCCGAAGCAAAGATCGCGTCGATCGCCAGGCAGCCGCAACAGGATTATCCTGTGC
>NZ_RZQA01000589.1:0-4085 GCF_004022915.1 Mesorhizobium sp. M7A.F.Ca.US.006.04.2.1 | reverse complement strand
GCCCGACCGCGATCATGGAATCGTTGCCGTCCATCACCTTCATCGCGACGGCGCTGGCAAGGCCGATATTGGCCGGCAGCGACAGGTCGACATTGCCTGGTCCCAGCGTGATGACGAACATCTGGCCGACGCCGACAATGACGGTGAATACCGCCAGCGAAAGGGCTGCCGTCACCATGCCACCCCCGCCATAGCCGCCGGTGAAGGCGATCGTCGCCAGCCACACCAGCAGCGCGCCGAGGAACGACCAGATCCAGGGTTTGGTAAGCAGCGATCTCACCGATGTCATCGCTCACCTCTCCTTGCGGCTGATCAGCACGCGCGCCGCCAGCACGATGATCAGGATGGCGCCGTTGGCGGCCACCTGCCAGTCGGGTGGAATGTGCATGAAGGTGAGCAGCGGCGAGGCGGCCAGCGCCAGCGTCAGCGCGCCGATCACCGCACCGATCGGCGACACCCGGCCGCCGACGAATTCGCCGCCGCCGAGGATGACGCCGGCGATCGCCAGCAGCGTGTAGCCATTGCCGATATTGGCATCGGCCGAGGTGGTGATGCCGATCAGCGCCATGCCGGACAGCACGCCGAACAGGCCGGCGAGCGCAAACAGCACGATCTTGGTTCGGAGCAGCGACCAGCCGGCGCGACCGAGTGCCGCCGGATTGCCGCCCGAGCCGCGCAAGATCACGCCATAGGAGGTGCGCATCAGGCCGAAATGGACGATGAGGCCGATCAGCAGCGCGGCGATGATCGGAAACGGCACGAAAGGCGGCTTGAACGCCATCAGCCCGAGCAGCCAGTCCGGCGCCTTGCCGCCCGGTTTGGGCAGGACGAGAATCGCGAGCCCCTGCCAGACGAAGCTCATGCCGAGCGTCACCACGATGGACGGCAGGTTGCGCAGATGGATCAGTGCGCCGAGCAGCGCATAGACGCCGATCGATCCGAGCAGGATGGCGGCGCCGAGCAGCGGCGCGTCCTTCAGCCAGGTCGCGGTGACACAGCCGACGAAGCCGACGAAAGTGCCGATCGACAGGTCGAGCTCGTTTCCGGCAATGACGAACATCTGCGCGATCGTCGCCAGCGCGATCGGGATCGCCAGGTTGAGCATCAGGCTGAAGCCGAAATAGCTGATGGCGCGCGGGTTGAGCCAGGCGATGGCGAGCAGCACCAGCGCCAGCGACAGCGCCGGCAGCAGCCCGCGCAGCAGGCGCGCGCGGGCCAGCGCGCCGCGCTCGGCGGAAGTCCTGGCAGCGGTGTCGAGGCTGGCGGCCGTCATCTCAGGCCGCATCGCCGAAGGAGGACTGGATGATCTTCTCTTCGGTCAACTCGTCGCGACGCAGATTGGCGACGATGCGGCCGTTCTTGAAGACATAGATGTGGTCGCAATTGTCGAGCTCTTCGGTTTCCGTGGTGTACCAGAGGAAGGTACGGCCGCGACCGGCCTCTTCGCGCACGAGGTCGTAGACCTCCAGCTTGGTGCCGATGTCGACGCCACGCATCGGGTCGTCCATCAGCACGATCTGTGCATCCGAGCCGAGCGCACGCGCAAACAGCGCCTTCTGCTGGTTGCCGCCCGATAGCGAGAAAATGTTGTTGTTCATGTCAGGCGTACGGATGCCGATCTTCTTCTGCCAGAATGCGGCAAGCTCGGCCTCGCGCTGCGGCGAGATCAGCAGCCCGTTGCGCAGCCGCGCCAGCGAGCGGATGCCGATGTTCTCAGCAATCGACCATTGCGGAAAGATGCCATCCGACTGGCGGTCGCCGGCGACCAGCGCCACCGGCGCTGTCACCTCGATGCCGGCCCGGGCGCGCGTGGCGCCGCGGAAGATCGCCAGCAGCAGATCGGTCTGGCCGTGGCCCGCCAGCCCGGCAAGGCCGATGATCTCCCCGGCGCAGGCGACGAGGTCGGTGCCGTCCTTCTGCGCCGCGGGCCGCGCCCGGACCCTCAGCGGACTGGCGGCGGGCTTGGCGGCAGCGATTTGCGCCGCGATCTTCTGGCGCGCTTCCGCGCCGCCCATCGCCGTCACCAGCCGGTTACGGTCGAAGGCGCTGGCGGTGTCGGCGACAACCACCTTGCCGTCGCGCATCACCACGATGCGGTCGGCGTTGCGCAGCACCTCGCCCAGCACATGCGAGATCAGGATGCAGCTTTTGCCGCCGGCGACGAAGCGGCGCACGAAGGCCAGCAACTGGCCCGCCGTATGCGCGTCGAGCGACGATGTCGGCTCGTCGAGGATGACGAGGTCGAGACGATCCTGGGTGACCGTGAAGGCGCGCGCCACTTCGACCATCTGGCGACGGCCGATCGACAGGTCGCCGACAATGTCCGACGCCGAGATGCTATGACCCGGAAAGATCTCGTCGAGCTTGGCGGCGATCAGCTCGGCCGCCTTGCGCCGCCAGCCGAAGCCACGCAGCGAAGCGTGGTTGATGCGTGTGTTCTCGGCGACGCTGAGATTGGGGCACAGCGACAGCTCCTGGAAGACGCAGCGTATGCCGAGCTGCTGCGCGCGCGACACCGAGTAGTTGTCCTCGGTGTCGCCATGCACGCCGATCTGCCCGCTGTCGGGCACCAGCGTGCCCGCCACCATGTGCATCAGCGTCGATTTGCCGGCGCCATTGTGGCCGACGAGCCCGACGCATTCGCCGGGTCCGACGTGAAAATCCACGCCACCCAGCGCGCGAACGGCGCCGAAATGCTTTTCGGCGCCGTTCAGTCTGATGATGTCAGCGTTACCCCTGGGCATGCTCAACGATACTCGCTTGGCGATACGGACGGCAACGCTTGGCCGACATTCACTTGATGTTGGCTTTGATGGCCGCGATCGCGTCTTCCTGCGTGTATTCGTGGCTGGCGACGCCGCCCTTGGGGATCTTTGGCAGCTCGGCCTCGAAATCGTCCTGGGTGAAGGCCAGATACGGCACCAGCAGGTCATGCGGGATGTCGGTGCGGCCGTCGAGCACCTGCTGCGCCACCCAGAAGGCGAGCGACGACACGCCGGGCGCGATCGACGCCGACCATGTCTGGTAGCCGTCCTTCTCCTTCTGTTCCTTCCACCACTGCAACTCGTCCTGGCGGTTGCCCATGATGATGGTCGGGCGCGGCTTGCCGGCGGCGGCGAAGGCCTGTGCGGCGCCGTAACCGTCGCCGCCCTGGTCAACGACGCCGACGATGTCGGGCAGCGACGGCAGGATGGTCGCCACCGCCTTCTGCGCCGTCGTCTGGTCCCAGTCGCCGGTCACCGAACCGACGATCTTGAACTCGGGATGGGCGGCGACGCCTTCGAGGATGCCGGCATGGATGGCATCGTCGATCGAGGTGCCGGCAAGGCCGCGGATTTCAAGCAGATTGCCGCCCTTGGGCTGGAACTTGGCCATCTGCTCGACTTCCTGCTTGCCCATGTCCTTGAAGTCGACGACGACACGGTAGGCGCAAGGCTCGGTCACGGTGCCGTCGAAGGAGACGACGGTGATGCCGGCATCGCAGGCCTGCTTGATGGCGCCGTTGAGCGCATCCGGCGAGGCAGCGTTGATGACGATCGCGTCATAGCCCTGCAGGATCAGGTTCTGCACCTGCGCCGCTTGCGTCGGCACCTCCTTGTCGGCGGTGGTGAAGATGTCGGCCGCGCCGACCACCTTGTCGGCGACCGCCTTCTTGGTGACGATGCCATAGCTGTCGAGCATCGCCTGCCGCCAGGAATTGCCGGCATAATTGTTGGAAAAAGCAATCTTCTTGCCACTGGTGTCGGCCAGCGCCGTGCCCGAAGCGAGCATTGCCGCCAGAGCGCCCAGAACGAACAGTTTCTTCATGTCGTTATCCTCCCAGATGTGTTGACTGCTGTATTCCCACCGGCTTTGACCCCGGCCTCACTCCCAACTCTGATTTGAGCACGGATTGTCGCGAGCTCAAAACAGTCTCAATCCCGGCACGCGCACCCTGAGCCGGTACAGCGACGTCGACGCGGCAATGTAGAGGCTTTGCAAATCGTCGTCGCCGAAGGTGAAATTCGCGCAATCTTCAGGCGTCCGGATGACGCCAAGAATGGTGCCCGACGCGTCGAAAATGTGGATGCCGCCGGGTCCGGTGC
>NZ_RZQA01000588.1:0-4085 GCF_004022915.1 Mesorhizobium sp. M7A.F.Ca.US.006.04.2.1 | reverse complement strand
ATCTACTTCCGCAACCCTGAGCGCCTCGACCAGCCGCGCCGACTGTTCCGGCGGGAAACTCCTGTCGACGCCGGATGTGCCGACATAGACGCGCGCCTTGATCGAGGCTGCCTTGCGATGCGGGCTGTCGGCGGCGTCGCCGGCCAGATTGCCGCCATGGAAGCTTGCGGCCGCTTTTATCCGTTTGGGATAGGTTGCAGCCGCATTCAATGATCGACCGCCGCCCATGCAATAGCCGATGGTGCCGATCGGCCCGGTAATACCCTCGGCAGCAAGCGCATCGAGGAACGCACCGCTGTCGCTGATGGTCATGTCCTGCGTCGTGCCGGTGACCAGCGCCATCAGCGGGATTTTGGTCTTTTCCTCGGCGAAGGCGGTCTTGGCGTCGAACGGCCCGTAGGGTGCATTGCGGTAGAACAGGTCGGGCACCAGCACCGCATAGCCTTCATTCGCCAGTCGCTCGGCCATACTGTCGAGCGCCGGCCGCGGACCAAAGGCGTCCTGATAGAGAATGACGCCGGCCTTGGCAGGAGATGCGTTTGCCGAGCGGAAAAGCCCGGCATTGGCAACACCATCCCTGGTCTTGATCTGAAGGTCGTGTTTCGTCATCGCTCGCTCCGTTCGACAGATGCGCGATACATATCCGCGCAAGCCTATACGGCAAGGCGCTCCCTGAGCATGGCAGTCAAAATTTCGTGCGGGATTGCGTGACGCTATTGCTAGCCTTCTCGCACCGTCCGCGCACCGACATGCAGCGCGCGGCCGGCACCGAGCCCCATAATGGCTACGCCAAGCCCGAGCGCGACGAACAGGAACGCCGTTCCCGAAAAACTGCCGGTCCAGTCGCGGATCAGGCCCACCAGCAGCGGGCCGAATGCCGCCAGCACATAGCCGACGCCTTGCGCCATACCTGAAAGATGCGCGGCGACATGCGAATCCGGCGAACGCAGCACGATCAGGCTCATGGCAGCCGCGATCAGGCCGCCCTGCCCGATGCCTTGCAGGATCGCCCAGAACAGCACGGTCGAGGTCGGTGCGAACAGAATGCCGAGCAGCGCGATCACCGCCGTGGCAACGAGCGCCACATTGATGCCGCGCTGGTCTTTCAGCCGCATCGCGAAGGACGGCACGGCGAGGCAGGTGATGACCTGCGCCATGACAGACACCGAAACCATGGCGCCGGCGGTGGCCGCATCGAAGCCACGCTCGCGCAGGATCGGCGCCAGCCAACCGAAGATGCAATAGGCAAGTGCCGACTGCAGGCCCATGAACAGCGTCACCTGCCAAGCCAGGCGATCGCGCCAGAGACCAACGACGCGAAAGCCCCGATGACTGACCTGCCGACGGCTGCCCAGCGCCTGCGGAATCCAGATCAAAAGCACGACCAGTGTAGGCACCGCCCAGGCAGCAAGTGCCCCGGACCACGAACCGGTGACAAAATGCTCGATCGGCAGTGTGAAGCCGGCGGCGGCCGCCGAGCCGGCACAGAGCGCCATGGTGTAGAGCCCGGTCATGACGGCGGCCTTGTCGGCGAAATCTCGCTTCACCAGGCCCGGCAGCAGCACATTGCCGATGGCAATGGCGCCGCCGGCAAGGAAGGTGGCGACAAACAGCAGGGGAACCGTACCGAACCAGCGCAGGCCGGTTCCCAGCACCAGCAAGATGAGCGCCCCGAGCAAAGTGCGCTCGGCTCCATAGCGCTGGGCAAATCTTGGCGCGAAGGGCGCGAACAGACCCAGACACAGAACGGGCAGCGTCGTCAGCAGGCTGGCGCCCGTCGTCGACAGTCCGGTTGCCTGCATCACCTCGGGCAGCAGTACCGACAGGCTGGAAAACAGCGGCCGCAGGCTGAAGGCGATCAGCACAAGGCTCGCGCCAAGCACGATGCGCGCCGCACGGCTGCGCAGTTCAGGCGGCTGCGGCACGGGCAGGCTGTCGGCCTCGGCATCGATGAGTTCCAGACCCTCGATGGCGGCGGATTGCGCCGTCGGGTCAGGCTGACGAAAACTCTGGTTCATTGCGAAAGCAGTCTTTCAAGTTGGGCAAGCACCGGCGCCATGAAGGCGCGAACGGCGGCAACGGCGCGCTCGGGATTGCTCGCGGCAATGGCGTCGACGATAGCCGCATGCGCCTGGTGGTCCGGTTCGGGCAGATCGCCGTCGATGGTGGCATGGATGGTCTCGGTGATGGCGGCGGTGAAGAAGTCGTAGAGCTCCATCATCGCTTTGTTGCCGGACGCCGCGACAACCGATTTGTGGAAAGCGAGATCGCGCCGGATGAAGGCATCGCTTCCGCCGCCCGCGACGGTGCCGCGTTCGGCAAGCAGTTGCCGCATCGTCTCAAGATCGGCTGGCGTGTGGCGCATGGCGGCGAGCCGTGCCGCCTCCAGGTCGAGCGCCGCCCGCGCCTCCCACTGATCGCGCAGGCCGGTGCGCTTGACCCGGTCGAGCGCGGCAGAGGCATCGACGGTAGAGCGCACATATGTGCCCGAGCCCTGGCGCGTATCCAGCAATCCTTGCGAGACCAGCACCCGCACCGCCTCGCGCACCGTGCCGCGGCTGACCGACAGAAGCTCGGTCAGGGCTGCCTCATTGGGAATGCGCTCGCCGACGCCCCAGCGGCCGCTGACGATCTCCGCACGCAGGCTGCTGGTGGCGCTGTCGGTGAGATTGGTTCTGGTGGCGGGTTGCATAGGCCTATTCATAAGTCATCAGATGACTTGATGAATAGGCCTGCTTCTAGCTGCCGTCAAGATGCTCATCGAAGCCAACGAGCACCACGCAATGGGAACGGATCAGCTGGTGGCTCGTGCGAAGCTCGCCATGTGAAACGCCTGGACCTCCGGCGGATAGCGGTATCCCGCGCCATAGGGGCACGCATTGCGATCAAGGCAACCGCCGCTGCGGCAGGGTTCGCCATGCGCTCCCCCCACATGCGCCAGGCAGGATTGATAAGCGAATCCTTGCGCGGAATAGGCGTCGACCGGGCAGGATTTCAGGCAGGGTTTCTCGACGCAGCTATCGCAAAGGTGGGGCGCTGCCTCGGCAACTTGAACTGGAATTTCGTCCTCGAACAGCAGCGCACCGCGGTAGGCATGCCATAGCCCGTAGCGCGGATGCATGAGGATGCCGAGCGGCGACAGTTTCAGCCCCTCCGCCCGCATTGCCCATTGCTGGAACGGCAGATAGGGCTTGTCCGACGGAGAAATCGCCCGTGCGCCAAAATCCTGCGCCACGGCGCCGATCACTTCGCGCGACCATGTGTCGAGCGGATTGGCGATTGCCTGTGGCTGTTGCTCCCACCAACGCAGGAAATGCGGCCAGGGTGCCGCGCCCGCCTGCCCCACCAGCAGGACGGCCGCTGCCGGCGCACCCGATGATCCCGTTGGCGGCACATCGCTTGGCGTAAAATTGAAGCCGCCGCGAAGGACAAGGCCGTTGGCGAGAAGCGCCGCAGCAATGCGGTCAACGCTGCCGGCGGGCGTAATCATCCCTTCTTGTCCGGATCGGAGAACGCGCTCCGCCAGACTTCCTTGTGGATGATGTTGGCGACTTTAGCCCCGCCTGACTCGGGCTCCTTTCAAGTGAAGGCGTCGGGCATCGACCCCTTCTTCTTGGCGATGAAGTCCTTCAACGCTTCGTCGATGCTCGGATCGAGATGCGGCGCCTCATAGCTTTCCAGCCAGCGGCGGGCGAGTTCGTTGGCGCGCTGCGGCGCTGTCTTCTCGCCTTCGGCCAGCCACTGCTCGTAGGAATTGTTGTCGGCGATGTTGGAGCGGTAGAAGGCGGTCTGGAAATTGGCCTGGGTGTGGTCGCAGCCGAGATAGTGGCTGCCCGGCCCGACCTGGCGGATGGCGTCCATCGCCTGGCCGTTTTCCGACAGGTCGACGCCTTCGGAGAATTTCTGCGTCATGCCGAGCTGGTCGATGTCCATCATGAACTTTTCGTAGCAGGAGGCCAGCCCGCCCTCGAGCCAGCCGGCCGAGTGCAGCACGAAATTGGTGCCGGCCAGGATGGTCGAGTTCAGCGTGTTGGCGCTTTCATAAGCCGCTTGTGCATCCGGAACCTTGGACGCGCAGAGCTTGT
>NZ_RZQA01000587.1:0-4096 GCF_004022915.1 Mesorhizobium sp. M7A.F.Ca.US.006.04.2.1 | reverse complement strand
GCAGGGGCAGCGACGACGACGAATCCGGAATCGGACTGAAGGCCGAGTAATAGACCCGCCGCAGATGGTAGCTGCCATAGAGCCGGGCGCTCGTGTGCAATATGCCGTCGTCGGATGTCTTGTCGGCGCCGATGATCATCTGCGTCGACTGGCCGCCCGGCGCAAAGCGTTCGCGCTTTTTGGTCTTCAAAGTCGGCTCGGCCTTCTCCTCCATCTTCTGGCGCAGCCTGGCCATGGAAAGCCGGATTGTCTCCGGCTTCTTCTCGGGCGCCAGCCGCTTCACACCCTCGTCGGTTGGCAGTTCGACATTGATCGACAGCCGGTCGGCATAGAGACCGGCCTGCTCGACCAGTTCGGCCGAGCTTTCCGGGATGGTCTTCAAATGGATGTAACCGGAGAATTTCTCCTCCAGGCGTAGCCGGCGCGCCACCTCGACCATCTCCCCCATGGTCTCGTCCGGCGAGCGAACGACACCCGAGGACAGGAACAGGCCTTCTATGTAGTTGCGCCGGTAGAAATCCATGGTCAGCTTCACCACCTCGTCGATGCCAAAGCGGGCTCGCCGCACGTTGGAAGACGAACGGTTGATGCAGTAGCTGCAATCATAGATGCAGAAATTGGTCAGCAGGATTTTCAGCAGCGAAATGCAGCGGCCGTCCGGCGCGTAGGAATGGCAGATGCCCATGCCCTCGGTGGAGCCGATGCCGCCTGATTCCAGCGAGTCCTTTTTCGCCGCACCCGATGAGGCGCAGGACGCATCGTATTTGGCGGCATCGGAGAGGACAGCCAGTTTTTCACGGACGGTGAGTGCGCTCATCCGTTCATGATATGTTCTTATCCGCCCTTATGCCACCTCATTTGATGGAAACGGCGAAAAAGTGATCGCCCGCCCGGCCCTCAGACTTCGTGCAGATAGAGGTGGTAATCCAGTTCGCTGACCGTGCGTGCCACGCGCAGGTATTCGGACTGTTTGATCGCCACGAAGGTCCGGTGCAGGTCCTCGCCGAGCGCGTTCTTCAGGAAGCTGGACGCCCGGGCCGATTCGATCGCGGCGCGCCAGTCGACAGGCATGGTTGTGCGCGTGACCGCTGCCTCATAGCCGTTGCCGGTCGTTTCGGGCCCCGGATCGAGCCCTTCATCCATGCCCTTGATGATGCCGGCGAGCACGGTTGCGGCGATCAGATAGGGGTTGGCGTCGACGCCCGACGGCCGGTGCTCGATGCGCCGGTTCTTGGCGTCGCCGGCCGGCACACGCAGCGCCACCGATCGGTTGTTGACGCCCCATGTCGGCGCCACCGGCGCATAGGATTGCGAGACGAAGCGCCGCCAGGAATTGGCGTGCGGCGCAAACACCAGCATCGATTCCGCCATGGTCTGGATGAGGCCGCCGAGCCCTTGCAGCAGCGGCAGCGACCAGCTCTCGCCGCCGGCTTCGGCAAAGACGTTTCGGCCGGCTCTGTCCTGCAGCGAAACATGGAAATGCATGCCCGAGCCGGCGTATTTCTCGATCGGCTTGGCCATGAAGCAGGCGGTGACGCCGTGGCGGCGCGCCTGCGCCCGCACCAGCCGCTTAAGCATGACCAGGTCGTCGGCCGCCCGCATCACATCCTTGCGGTAGTTCAGCGTCAATTCGTACTGGCCGGGCGCATATTCGGAAATGACCGTCTCGGCCGGAATGCCTTGCGCCTTGGCTGCGGCATAGATGTCGGAGAACAGCGGCTCCATGCCGTGCAGATGGTCGACGGAATAGACTTCCGTCTTGCCCGAGACGCGGCCGTCGAGCACGGCGCGCGCCGGCTGCACCTTGCCGTCGGCATCGCGCTCATTGGCCAGCAGGAAGAATTCAAGTTCGAAGGCGCCGGCCGGATAGAGGCCCTTGGCCGCCAGGATGTCGACTTGCCGAGCCAACGCCAGCCGCGGATCCGACGACATCGGCCGGCCGTCGAGCATGTACATCGCCATCAGCAGCTGGCCACGCGGCGGGCTCGTGCCGTAGAGCGGCACCAGCGTACCGGGGATCGGCCATGCCCTGAGATCGCCGTCGCCGGTCGTCCAAATCAACCCGGTCTCGTGCACATCCTCGCCGGTGATGTCGAGGCCCAGGATCGAGATCGGCATATGGCGGCCGCCCTCGAAGATGCTCTTCAGCTCATGCCGGCGCACGATCTTGCCGCGGCCGACGCCATTGGCGTCGGTCAGCACGATATCGAAGGCTTCGATCTCGGGATGGGCGTCGAGAAAGGCTTGCGCCTCGGCGGATGTCGAGCCCGAAGGTGAGGTCATTATGGCATTGGGATGGTCCATCGCCGCTTGTCTCATGCCGCAAGCTTTGCCGCAACCGCGCCGAAGGCGGTGATCAGCCGGTTAACCTGGGTCGCAGTGGTCGCCGGCGAGATCAGCATCATGTTGTGGAAGGGTGCGATCAGCACGCCGCGATTGACCAGCGCGACATGGATGGCGGCCTCCAGTTCCGGCGCATGCGCCACTTCCGCCTCGGCGCCATTGCGCAGCGGACCGGGCGCGCAGATGAACTCGACGCGGGCGCCGACACGGGAAACATGCCAGGGCAGGCGATAGCGATCGATCACGCCGGTCAACCCGGCATCGAGCCGCCGCGCCAGGTGATCCATGCGGTCATAATTTTCCGGCGTCATTACCTCTTCAAGCGCGGCGCGCATCGCTGCGAACTGCAGCGGGTTGGCCGAGAGCGTCGTGCCCATGCCGGAATAGCCCGGCTCCTTGGTCCTGTTGTAGTCCGCGTAGCGCGAGGCGACGTCGTCGCTCATGCCCCAGACACTGGCCGGCACGCCGCCGGCGATCGGCTTGCCCAGGACGAAGAAGTCCGGGTCGAGACCATATTTCCTCGTGTAGCCGCCGGGGCCGGTCGAGATCGTGTGCGTCTCGTCGATCAGAAGCAGTGTGCCGGCTTGGCGTGTCAGTTTGCGCAGGGCGTCATGGTAGCCCGGATCGGCAAGCACCATGCAGGAGTTGGTCAGCACCGGTTCGGCGATGACGCAGGCGACGTCCTTATCCCCAAGCGCGGCTTCGAGTGCTGAGATATCGTTGAACTCGATGACCTTGGCCGTACGGGTCAGGTCGCGGAATTCCCCCGCCAATCCCGGCCGGTTGACGGGCTTGCCGTCGATCAGCCGCACCATCGTCTCGTCGACCGAGCCATGGTAGCAGCCGTTGAAGACAAGGATCTTCTCCCGGCCGGTGACGGCTCGGGCGACGCGCAGCGCAAAGCGGTTGGCGTCGGTCGCCGTCGTCGCGATCTGCCAGAACGGCAGGCCGAAGCGCTGCTGCAGCAGCGGCCCGATGGCGAGCGCATCTTCCGAAGGCAGCATATAGGTCAGGCCACGTCCGGCCTGGCGGCGGATGGCGCGCGCCACCGGCGGCGGCGAATGGCCGAACATCGAGCCGGTGTCGCCAAGGCAGAAATCGTCGAGCTTGTTTCCGTCGATGTCGGTGATCGTGGCGCCCTTGGCGCTGTCGACCAGGATCGGGAACGGCGTCGGCCAGTCGTTCATCCAGTGCATCGGCACGCCGCCGAAGAAGCCGGGCAGGCCGTTGCCGACCTTCGCCTGAGATTGCGGCCGCGCCTTGCGGAAGGCTGCCCCCTCGGTCTCGCGCAGATCGGCAATGCGGTCGCGGCCGATGCCGCCGATGGACGTCTTGGACATATCGCTGTGCATGAAAACCCCTCTGGTCGATTCCTCTTAGCCAATCCGTGTCTGCATCCGCAATTGGCCGCGCATCTGTCCTGCGTTGGCTCAGCCTTTGGCGGCGGCGCTTGACCGTGCTGCCGAAGTCGGCGCCAATATGAGCGGAAATTGAGGGGGGAGGGGTAATGAGGACGGTCATCTGTGTGGCGATGCACCTGTCGTTGGCGAGCGCGGCCTTCGCGTCGGGCGGCATCTGGTGCTCCACCGACGACACGGCGGCGACATTCGAGGTCGAGGCCGGCGTCACCAGAGGCATGGGCGGGCCGACCTTCAACTTTCGCGGCAACCTCGAAATTCTGAGCCGGCCTGCCAGCGACAGCCTGCGCAAGACCGTGTTTGAGGATTCCAACCTGACGCAGTACTGGCTCGAC
>NZ_RZQA01000586.1:0-4096 GCF_004022915.1 Mesorhizobium sp. M7A.F.Ca.US.006.04.2.1 | reverse complement strand
GGTGCTGCTTGAGGAGTTCGACGACGCGCTGAAGGAGGCTCGGCCGACTTCAAAAAGCGTGGGCGCATCCTCAAGATTATACTTTTCGGATCCTATGCGCGTGGCGGCTGGATCGACGAGCCGCATTTTCGGCAGCGGCAGAGCATCACGGGCTTCTTCAACAAGGAGCCTGACAAGGGCATGTCGGCGATCGAGTATTGCCGCACGGCGGCCCTTGGCGGTCGGCAGCGGTCGCGCCGTCGCCGACTTCGGCCGCAGATCGAAATCCCCATAGCCATCGACTGTGCCCCGCGGGTTCCTTCCTCGGGGACTTTCGTACGCCTGCCGGCGCCCGAAACTCTTCACGGAAGCAGAAGGTGCGGTTCTGAAACGAACTGGCCAGAAAAGGGCTCCCCTACCGGAAATCGGCGGCAGTCAAAGTGTAAGAGCTGCGGCGGTCGCGAGAATCGGCTTTGCTGGCAATCTTGTGAATGGATGATCGCAAGGTGTCGAAAGCTGAAAGGCATTTTGTTTCCGACGCCGTTGTCCCCACCAAGGCGATGTCCGATTTTGCCAGCGCCGCGATCTCGACGAAGAAACGCACCTCGAACATGCAGTCATGGCCGGTGAAGCGGACGGCGTTGCGGGCTTCATCGAAACTGCGGCTGGGATTGGGAAAGGAGAGCGTCATGATTGGCCCGCCGCTCTCTCGCGCGGGACAATAGGCGGCGCGGTAATCCACGCCGTGCGACGCTCGGCATTGCGCTGGTTGAGGGGGTCAACATGCGGCGTGTCGCATCGGGGCGGCTGAGGCCGGCCATGGCAACGCCGTCTCCGTGTGCCGGAATTCCCGAGAAGACGTGATAGACGGTCCAGGAACGATCCGCTTCACGCGGCGTCCGTATTGGCGATTTGTGAAGTCGCGTCCCGGCGCGCCACTTTCGTGTTCCCAAATCCGAAGCGCGGCGGCATTGCACTGCCAATCGGTTTCAGTGTTGCGGACAATCGTGACGTTGGCCTTTCCTCATTTAATCGCTTCAGAGGCGAGAACGCCCGAATAGAGCGTTGCGCCATTCGTGTCGGCGATCGTCATGGCGTCCGGCCGCTGTGGCATGTTCAGGGTCCCAGCCAAAAGCCTGGCGATTTCGATCGCATCTTCGAGGTCGGCGGCTTCCGCCGTCTCGCGGCCGAGCACGGCATGCGCATCGTCCGCTTCGCGGGTGCGATAGAATTCGATCACGATCTTCATCGCCGTCCCGTCTCGCCGTGTCAGTTCTTGCCTTTGCCGCGCGGGGCGCTGATCTTGGCGGTAAGCCTGGTCTGGGCACCGAACACGCTTTCAGGCTTAGGCAGTGCCTTTTCCAGCTTCGGCTTCCTGATTTCCCGGCTCGAGCGTTTCTGTCCCTTTGACATGTGCGAACGTCCTTTCAGAGAGTGTTATGATGTCACTGGGCGACGTGGCGACCGGTTCGAGACTGTCCTGGGTCGCCACCCGTTCATGACGTTCGCCGTCGCTGCGGATGCGGTATTGCAGCGAATCTCCCCTCGCAGGGAGCGTGGCCCTGATGCGGTAGATTTCCGCGGTCTGTGGAAACGTGCCAAAGCCGCCCTTCAGCCGGACAGCCTGTCCGACGGCAAACAGATGCGTTGCGGCTTCGCGGCGGATCGGGCGTGGGTTGCGTTGCATCAGGGTTGTGGTTTTCATCATTGTCTCTGGTCCTGCTCCAGTGCGGCTTCAAGCGATGCCGGTTCGATCGGCACCATCTGCTGCGTGGCTCCGACGGCGGAGATCGCCGGCAGGTGAATGAAGGTGGCCACGCGGCGCCATGCGATCAGCGAAGCCCCTTCGAGAGCTTCCTCGTCTTGATCGACGCGATACGCTCCAGGTGGTTGCGGCGTATCGAAGCCAGGCAGCGAAAACGCCGCCCCGAAGCGAACGATTGAAGATGTGGTGCGGCTGGTCATCAGTTGCGGCTTCCCGCGGAAACGCACGACGCCTTTCCGTATCATTCCCACTCGAACCGCCGGAGCGATGCCCGACGCTGCCAGTATATCCGTGGTCAGCGTCGGTTTCATTCCAGGGTTCGAGCGGGACGAAATGTGCGCCGGATCGGCTCATGCACTCGTTTTCGAGAATTGGTGGTGAATCGCAGGACTCTGACACAAAGCCAACTCTACCAAATCAACGAGCTTTACATATGCGCCTCAATTGCGTTGCAAACAAGGTCTCGGCGCCTTTTCTTTTTGGCTTTTAAATAACAAATCGATGTCCGTGAAATTCAAGGCGGCAGAAAGTTTTCCGCCAACGCAAATAAATTCTGCGAGGCTCGAAATTATTTCGTTCGATTGTTTGGGGCATACACGAGAATTAATTCTGGCATTCCTATCTATCGAGTGCCAACGCGTCTATAGAGGAGGGGCGTGGCCGCCTGTGCCGGCCCCCAGAAAGAAAGTTCCCATGAAATTTCGGCCACTCCACGACCGCGTCGTCATTCGTCGCGCCGAAGGCGATATCAAATCCAAGGGCGGGATCATCATCCCCGACACTGCCAAGGAAAAGCCGCAGGAGGGCGAAGTCATCGCTGTCGGCCCTGGCGCACGCGACGAAAACGGCGCGCTTGTTCCGCTCGACGTCAAGGCCGGCGACTTCATCCTGTTCGGCAAATGGTCGGGCACCGAGGTCAAGATCGACGGCGAGGACCTTCTGATCATGAAGGAAGCCGACATTATGGGCGTCATCGACAAGGACGAGACTGGCATCATCGACAAGGGCGAGACCGCTGCAACCGACAAGACCGTGGCCGCCAAGAAAGCTGCCTGACCTTATTTTCTCCGAACGTACTGGATAAAAATCATGTCTGCCAAGGAAATCAAATTCTCCACCGACGCGCGCGACCGCATGCTGCGCGGCGTCGAGATCCTTACCAATGCTGTGAAGGTCACGCTCGGCCCCAAGGGCCGCAACGTCATCATCGACAAGGCCTACGGCGCGCCGCGCATCACCAAGGACGGCGTCACCGTCGCCAAGGAAATCGAGCTTGCCGACAAGTTCGAGAACATGGGCGCCCAGATGGTGCGCGAAGTGGCCTCGAAGACCAACGACCTCGCCGGTGACGGCACCACCACCGCCACGGTGCTGGCCGCCTCGATCCTGCGCGAAGGCGCCAAGCTGGTCGCCGCCGGCATGAATCCCATGGATTTGAAGCGCGGCATCGACCAGGCGGTTTCCGCCGTGGTCAAGGAAATCCAGGCGCGCGCCAAGAAGGTCAAGTCGTCGGCCGAGATCGCACAGGTCGGCACCATCGCCGCCAATGGCGATGCCAGCGTCGGCGAGATGATCGCCAAGGCGATGGACAAGGTCGGCAATGACGGCGTCATCACCGTCGAGGAAGCCAAGACCGCAGAGACCGAACTCGACGTCGTCGAAGGCATGCAGTTCGACCGCGGCTATCTCTCGCCCTATTTCGTCACCAATGCCGACAAGATGCGCGTCGAGCTGGAAGAGCCCTACATCCTCATCCACGAGAAGAAGCTCGGCAATCTGCAGGCGATGCTGCCGATCCTCGAAGCGGTGGTGCAGAGCGGCAGGCCGCTGCTGATCATCTCCGAGGACGTCGAGGGCGAGGCTCTGGCGACGCTGGTCGTCAACAAGCTGCGCGGCGGCCTCAAGGTCGCGGCCGTCAAGGCGCCTGGCTTCGGCGATCGCCGCAAAGCGATGCTGGAAGACATCGCCGTGCTCACGTCGGGCCAGATGATCTCCGAGGACCTCGGCATCAAGCTCGAAAACGTCACCATCGAGATGCTCGGCCGCGCCAAGCGCGTGCTGATCGAGAAGGACACCACCACGATCATCGACGGTGCCGGCACCAAGGCGACCATCCAGGCGCGCGTCGCTCAGATCAAGGGCCAGATCGAGGAGACGACGTCAGACTACGACAAGGAAAAGCTGCAGGAGCGGCTGGCCAAGCTCGCCGGCGGCGTTGCCGTCATCCGCGTCGGCGGCGTCACCGAGTCGGAAGTCAAGGAAAAGAAGGACCGCATCGACGATGCGCTGAACGCCACCCGCGCGGCGGTCGAGGAAGGCATCGTGCCCGGCGGCGGCGTCGCTCTGCTGCGT
>NZ_RZQA01000585.1:0-4131 GCF_004022915.1 Mesorhizobium sp. M7A.F.Ca.US.006.04.2.1 | reverse complement strand
TCTGCCGCCTACGGATTGGGACCAGGCGATCGTTGCCACGGGTCCGTTGACCGCCCCCGGGCTTGCCCAGTCGATCGCGGAAGCGACAGGCGCCGATGCGCTCGCCTTCTTCGACGCCATTGCGCCGATCATCCATTTCGACACGATCGACATGAATACCTGCTGGTTCCAGTCGCGCTACGACAAGGTCGGGCCAGGCGGCACCGGCAAGGACTACATCAATTGTCCGATGGACAAGGACCAGTACCTTGCCTTCGTGCAAGCGCTGGTCGACGGCCAGAAAACCGAATTCAAGCAATGGGAAGGCACGCCCTATTTCGACGGCTGCCTGCCGATCGAAATCATGGCCGAGCGCGGTGTCGAGACGCTACGCTACGGGCCTATGAAGCCGATGGGGCTGACCAATGCCCACAATCCGACGGTAAAGGCCTATGCCGTCGTCCAGTTGCGGCAGGACAATGCGCTGGGCACGCTCTACAACATGGTCGGTTTCCAGACCAAGTTGAAGCATGCCGAGCAGGTGCGCATCTTCCGCACTATACCGGGTCTCGAAAACGCCGATTTCGCCCGTCTCGGCGGCCTGCACCGCAACACCTACATCAACTCGCCGACCTTGCTCGACGCTTCGCTGCAACTGAAGTCGCGGCCCGGCCTGCGTTTCGCCGGCCAGATCACCGGCTGCGAAGGCTATGTCGAGAGCGCTGCGATCGGCCTGCTCGCCGGCCGCTTCGCCGCCGCTGAACGGCTCGGCCTTGCTCCGTCCCTGCCGCCGCTGACCACGGCCTTCGGCGCTCTGCTCAACCACATCACCGGCGGTCATATTGTCTCCGATGACGAGCCGGGAAAGCGCTCATTCCAGCCGATGAATGTCAATTTCGGCCTGTTCCCACCCGTCGAAGCTCCGAAGGCCGAGGGCAAACGCATGCGCGGCAAGGACAAGACCGTTGCCAAGCGGCACGCCATCACATCGCGTGCGCAGGCTGATTGCCGGCACTGGCTGGGACTTCCGGCGCAACCGGAAACGGCCGAAGCGGCGGAATAAACAGCTTCGCGTTCTGATTGGACCCCATGATCCGGGACAAAGTCGAAGACGGCTCCTTCGGTTCGGCCAGTGAAGTCATCCGCGCCGCCCTGCCTTCCAGCGCGAGGAGGAAGAGCACGCTGAACGCATGGCGTCCATCAGGGCGCGGGTGAAGGCGTCGATCGAAGACAAAAGACCCGCTGTTCCGCTCGATGAGGCGATCGACCGGGTAAAGAGCCGGATTTCGCAACTGACGAGGGAGAGCGATGATCCAGCGTCCCGCCGTCGTTCTTAGCGAAAGCGCGATCTCCGATCTAGAAGCAATTGGCGCCTACATCCTTGAGAGCAGCGGCAGCGAAAACATCGCCAACGGTTTCGTGGATCGGATAGAAGAGCGCTGTCAGAGTATCGGCAATGCGCCTCGTGGCGGTCGCTCGCGCGACGATATCGTTCGGGGATTACGACCCGTCCCATTCCGAGCATTCCGCCGTCATCACCACCTGACCGAGAACGATGTCATCCGCATCGTCAACATCTTCTATGGCGGTCGCGACTATGAGACGCTGATGCGCGACGGCGGGTCGAACGAACCATCCTGAGGCGATATTATTCAGCCGGCTCGACACCAGCCATCGGCAATCCCGGCTTTCCCGCCTCACCCGGATTTCGCCTGACATAGGCCGCCTTCAAACTCTCCGAGGTTTCGCGCGAGCCGTCATGGCTCCAGCCGGGCGGCTTGATCAGATAGTTCAGGCGATCGCTCAAGGTCAGACCGGGCGCAAAGGCATCCCTGAACATGCCGATCCATTCATGGAATGCCACTTTCAGCGGATTGAAGGTGCCGAGATTCCTGACGATGCCGTAGCGCGGCCGGTCTTCTTCCAGTTCCCCGACGAAGGTGCCGAACATGCGGTCCCAGATGATCAGCGTGCCGGCATAGTTGGCGTCGAGGTAGCGCGGATTGGTGGCGTGATGGACGCGGTGGTGTGAGGGCGTGTTGAAGACGAACTCGAACCAGCCCCACATCTTGCCGATGGTCTCGGTGTGGATCCAGAACTGCCAGACGAGGTTGAAGCCGAAGGTGAAGGCAATCACCGCCGGGTGGAAGCCGAGCAGCACCAGCGGCGCCTGCAGCATGAACATGAAGGTGAACAGGCCCGTCCAGCTCTGCCGCAGCGCTGTCGACAGATTGTAGTGCTGGCTGGAATGGTGGTTGACGTGTTCGGCCCAAACCCAGCGCACCCGGTGCGCGATGCGGTGATAGAAATAGTAGCGCAGATCATCGAGCAGGAAGGCCACCAGAAAAATCCAGATCGACAGGCCGAGATTGAAGACGCGGAACTGCCAGAGCCACAGCAACGCCCAGTAGGACACGACGCCAAGCAGCAGCCCGGCAACGACATTGCCGGTACCCATCATCAGGCTGGTCAATGTGTCGCGCGTTTCGAACGAACCCTTGGCACGGCCGGTGCGCACCAACCAAAGCTCGATCAGGATCGCGACAACGAAGAACGGGATGGCCAGTTGAGTGACCTGCGGAAAATTGTAGTCGTCCATCATGCCGCCTCTCCGCCGAAACTCTGCGGCTCAAGCGCCTTCAGCAAGCCTTGCGCATCCGTTGCGCTGGCAAAGCGGAAGCGGCCGCCCTTCCAGGTGAAATCGGCGAGCCGCAGCGAGACCGTATTCCCGTCTCCAGCGTCCAAAATCGTGACATCTTGAGGCGTGACGATGCGGGTCAAGAAGCAGTCGCCTACGCTGTGAACGATCCCGAAGCGCCCTCGCCCGATATCCAGGAACGCGGTCCCGGCATCTGCTGTCAGGCGGACCGCCGCCACGATCTCGTCGGGAAAATCCTCGGCGAATCGGCTCACTGCCTGATCGGTGCCACTGAGCGTCGCCGTCTTGCTGCCGCCGGTGAAATGCACCGCCGCAACCGACAGTGCGATGCCGAAGGTAACGATCGCCACCAATATGGGTAAGCTCATTCATCTCCTCCGAGCCGGTCTGTTGTCTTCGGCAACAGTTTGGCGCGGGGACGTCTTAACATGATTGACGTTTACGTCAAAGAGCAGGCCAGCCCCTGCTCGCACGACGCAGCAGCAGCCAATGCCGGCGCAAGGCCGACAGCCGCGCCACGCCTTCGAGCGGCGAGCCATTCTCCATCTTGCCGAGATAGGCGCGTGACAGGGCAAGTGGCAGGAATGCCGGGCGCAGCGAGACCGGGAGAGCCGGTGCGCCTTGCTCGAAGGCGGAAAGATGTTCCCGTGCCAGCGCCATCATCGCCGCCACCGCGCGTTTGGCGCCGGGTCCGCCGTCGCCGGTGACGAATTCTTCCGGCGACGATCCCGCTGCCGCCAGAATGTCGGCCGGGACAAAACATTGTCCGCGCTGGCGGTGCAGCGGCAACAGCAGCAGCAGGCCGGTCATCGCCTGTGCGCAGCCTGCCCTGCCCGCCAGTTCGGCAAAGCGCGGCGCCTCGCCGGGGTCGAGCACCATCGCCGCAAGCTGGATGAGTGCTGCGGCCGTCTCGCCGCAATAGCCTTCCAGATCGGTGCGCGACGGCATCGGGTCGTCGTAGAGGTCGAAGATGCGCGCATCGAGCATGTTCTCGAAGGCCGGCTTCGGCAGGCCGAACGTCGCTATCGTAGCGTTCACGGCTTCGGCAGTGGGATGGCCGGCGCCGGCCTCGCCGCCGGCGGCAATGACATCGCGCCACCATTGCAGCCGCACCTCGCCCGGTAGCGCCTCATGGATGCGATCGCGAATACCTGATATCTCCGCGTTGAAGGCGTAGAGCGAAAACAGCGCGTAGCGCTTGCCGTCCGGCGCGTAGAGCGCGGTCAGATAGCGATCATGGTCGGCGGCACGCACCGCGTCCATGACGATTTCAGCGCTTCGAGGCATATCAATCGACGGCAATGAGCGCGGCAGCCACGGCGCGCTCTTCCGCCAGAAGGACATTGTAGGTCCGCACCGCGGCACCCGTCGACATCGGGTCGGATGCAATGCCGGCGGCCTTCAGCGCGGCCCGCAATGCAGCGGGCAACGGCCGAAGATCCCTGCCCATGCCGACCAGCAGGATCTCGATCTTGTCGGCCTCGGACAGCAGC
>NZ_RZQA01000584.1:0-4132 GCF_004022915.1 Mesorhizobium sp. M7A.F.Ca.US.006.04.2.1 | reverse complement strand
GTTTCGCCGCGGCCGGTGCCGGTGGCATGGTGCGCGGCTCGACCGGGCCGGCATCGCCGGCGATCTTGGCGGTCTCGGCCGCGGCCTGCTTGCCGGTCGATGCCGCATCCGGCGACGAGGCCTGCGACACCGCTTGCGGCTTCGTGGCGGGAGCCGCGCCGCCTGCCGAAATCGACCCCAGCAGCGCGCCGACACCGACCGTCTCGCCTTCCTTGACGGTGATCTCACCCAGCGTGCCGGCGGCGGCGGCAGGCACCTCCACCGTCACCTTGTCGGTCTCGAGCTCGACCAGCGGTTCATCGGCGGCGATTGTATCGCCAACCTTCTTGAACCATTTGCCGACGGTCGCTTCAGTGACGGATTCGCCGAGAGTGGGAACGCGGATTTCGGTAGCCATTGTGCCTGTCCGTTTTCTTTCGGTTCTGTTGTTCGCCCAGATCTTCTCTATTCACCAAGCGCGTCTTCGAGCAAGGCGGCGAGTTGGGCGAGATGCTTCGACATCAGTCCGGTCGCCGGCGAAGCGGCGGCCGGACGGCCGGTGTAGCGCACCCGCTGATGCTTGGCGTCGATATGCGCCAGCACCCATTCCAGATACGGGTCGATGAACGACCAGGCGCCCATGTTCTTGGGCTCCTCCTGGCACCACACCATCTCGGCATTGCGGAACCGCGACAGTTCGGTGATCAGCGCCTTGGCCGGGAACGGGTAAAGCTGCTCGACGCGCAGCAGATAGATGTCGTTGATGCCGCGCTTTTCGCGCTCCTCATAGAGGTCGTAATAGACCTTGCCCGAACACAGCACGACGCGGCGGATCTTGGAATCCTTGACCAGCTTGATCGCTTGTCCGGAAAGCAGCTGCGCATCGTCCCACAGCAACCGGTGGAACGAGCTTTCGCCCGAAATTTCCGGCAGCGTCGACACCGCCCGCTTGTGGCGCAGCAGCGACTTCGGCGTCATCAGAATCAGCGGCTTGCGGAAGTCGCGCTTCAGCTGCCGGCGCAATATGTGGAAGTAGTTGGCCGGCGTGGTGCAGTTGGCGACTTGCATGTTGTCTTCGGCGCAAAGCTGCAGGAAGCGTTCGAGCCGGGCCGAGGAATGTTCCGGACCCTGGCCTTCATAGCCATGCGGCAACAGGCAGACGAGGCCCGACATTCTGAGCCACTTGCGTTCGCCTGACGAGATGAACTGGTCGAACACCACCTGGGCGCCGTTGGCGAAGTCGCCGAACTGCGCTTCCCACAAGGTCAGCGCCTTGGGCTCGGCCAGGCTATAGCCATATTCGAAGCCCAGAACCGCCTCTTCCGACAGCATCGAGTTGATGACTTCATAGCCGGCCTGAGCCGCCGACAGATTGTTGAGCGGGATGTAGCGGGTCTCGTCGCGCTGGTCGTAGAGCACGGAATGGCGCTGCGAGAAGGTGCCGCGTTCGGAATCCTGCCCCGACAGGCGGATCGGATTGCCGTCGAGCAGGATCGCGCCAAAGGCCAGCGCCTCGGCCGTCGACCAGTCGATGCCTTCGC
Organism: Mesorhizobium sp. M7A.F.Ca.US.006.04.2.1; assembly: GCF_004022915.1. Classification (NCBI taxonomy): domain Bacteria; kingdom Pseudomonadati; phylum Pseudomonadota; class Alphaproteobacteria; order Hyphomicrobiales; family Phyllobacteriaceae; genus Mesorhizobium; species Mesorhizobium sp. M7A.F.Ca.US.006.04.2.1. Next base: position 2,612 of record NZ_RZQA01000584.1, on the reverse strand, counting down.
CGGACTCGATCGCCTGGCGGCGGTTTTCGAGGAAACGGATGATCGTCTTGTGCGCCTCGAAATCCTTCGGCACCTCGGTCAGCTTCCTGCCGATTTCCTTCAGTGTCTTGACCGGCACGGCGGTCTTGCCGCGCCGCTGTTCGTCCTGGTTGTCGGCAGTGCGCAGGCCCGACCAGGCGCCGTCGAGCCAGTCAGCCTTGTTGGGCTTGTAGTGCTGGCCGACTTCCCATTCGGATTCCAGATGCGCCCGCCAGTCGGCTTTCAACTGGTCGAGCTCGGCCTGGGTGAGGTGACCCTCGGCGATCAGCCGGTCGCCATAGATCTGCACCGTCGTCTTGTGGTTGCGGATGTTGCGGTACATGATCGGCTGGGTGAAGGCCGGTTCGTCGCCCTCATTGTGGCCGAAGCGGCGATAGCAGAACATATCGACCACAACAGGCTTGAAAAACTTCATGCGAAACTCGATCGCCACCTTGGTGGCGTGCACCACGGCTTCCGGGTCGTCGCCATTGACGTGGAAGATCGGTGCTTCGATCATCTTGGCGACGTCGGACGGATAGGGCGAGGAGCGCGAAAAGCGCGGGTTGGTGGTGAAACCAATCTGGTTGTTGATGATGAAATGCAGCGTGCCGGCGACGCGGTGGCCGCGCAGGCCGGACAGGCCGAGGATCTCGGCGATCACGCCCTGACCGGCGAAGGCGGCATCGCCATGCAGCAAGAGCGGCAGCACCTTGGCGCGCTCTTCCAGCGGCACGATTTCCTCGCGGCTGCGGCCGAACAGATAATCCTGCTTGGCGCGCGCCTTGCCCATCACCACCGGATCGACGATTTCCAGATGCGAGGGGTTGGCGGTCAAGGACAGATGCACCTTGTTGCCGTCGAATTCGCGGTCCGACGAGGCGCCTAGATGGTACTTGACGTCGCCCGAGCCTTCGACCTCATCGGGTGCCGCAGAGCCGCCCTTGAACTCGTGGAAGATGGCGCGGTGGGGCTTGGCCATGACCTGGGAGAGCACGTTCAGCCGGCCGCGATGCGCCATGCCGAGCACGATTTCCTTCATGCCGAGCTGGCCGCCGCGCTTGACGATCTGCTCCAGCGCCGGGATCAGCGCCTCACTGCCATCGAGGCCGAAGCGCTTGGTGCCCTTGTACTTGACGTCGATGAACTGCTCGAAGCCTTCAGCCTCGACCAGCTTCTGCAGGATCGCCTTCTTGCCGGCGGCGGTGAAGGTGATCTCCTTGTCGGCACCCTCGATGCGCGCCTGGATCCAGGCCTTTTCCTCAGGGTCGGAAATATGCATGAACTCGACGCCGAGCGTGGAGCAATAGGTGCGGGTCAGGATTTCCAGCATCTGCCGGATGCTGCCGAATTCAAGCCCCAGCACATTGTCGAGGAAGATCGGCCGGTCGTAATCGGCTTCGGTGAAGCCGTAGTTTTCCGGCGACAGCTCGTTGTAGTCCTCGAGCGGCTTGGCGATGCCGAGCGGATCGAGATTGGCGTGCAGATGGCCGCGCATGCGGTAGGCGCGGATCATCATGATGGCGCGCACCGAATCGCGCGTCGCCTGGTGCACGTCGGCGTCGGACAGGACGACGCCATTGGTGACCGCCTTGTCCTTGACCTTCTTTTCGATCGTCTTCTCGACGATGCCCCAATTGCCGTCGAGCGCCGACACCAGTTCGCCATTGGCCTGCAGCGGCCAGGAGGGCTTGGCCCAGGAGGCGCCCTTGGCGTTCCTGCGCACATCGCCGGAATCGTCTTTCAGCCCGGCGAAGAACTCCTGCCATTCGGGATTGACCGAGGCTGGATCGTCCTCATAGGCGGCGTAAAGCGCGTCGATGTAATCGGCATTGCCGCCATAGAGGAAAGAGGTGAGAGAAAATTGGTCGTTGGCCTGATCTTGTCTTGCCATTTTTGTCCGCGGAGCCCGGCTCCGTCTCCTGTTTTTGGAGGGGAGTAGGGGAATAAGGGAATAGGGGAGCAGGGCTTTTTGCCGCTGCTATTTTCCCTACTGCCCTACTCCCTTACTCCCCTATTCCCTTACCCTTTGATCGCTTCGACCAAGGTCGTGCCCAGCCTTGCCGGCGACGGCGAAACTTTTATCCCGGCCGATTCCATCGCCGCGATCTTGTCTTCGGCGCCGCCCTTGCCGCCGGAGATGACCGCGCCGGCGTGGCCCATGGTGCGGCCGGCCGGCGCCGTGCGCCCGGCGATGAAGCCGGCCATCGGCTTCTTGCGGCCACGCTTGGCTTCGTCCTTGAGGAACTGCGCGGCGTCTTCCTCGGCCGAACCGCCGATCTCGCCGATCATGATGATCGACTTGGTCTCCTCGTCGGCGAGGAACATCTCGAGCATGTCGATGAACTCGGTGCCTTTGACGGGGTCGCCGCCAATGCCGACGGCGGTGGTCTGGCCGAGGCCGACATTGGTGGTCTGGAACACTGCCTCATAAGTAAGCGTTCCCGACCGCGAAACAACGCCGACCGAGCCCTTGCGGAAGATGTTTCCGGGCATGATGCCGATCTTGCATTCGTGGGGCGTCAGCACGCCCGGGCAGTTCGGGCCGATCAGCCGCGAGGTCGAACGGTCGAGCCTGGCCTTGACCCTGATCA
>NZ_RZQA01000583.1:0-4132 GCF_004022915.1 Mesorhizobium sp. M7A.F.Ca.US.006.04.2.1 | reverse complement strand
CTCGACAAGGCCGATGCGGCTCTGCTGACGCGAAATGATGACGAACAAGGCGATGATGGCGACAAGGCCGATCAGGCTTTCAAACATGGCGGTTCCCCCAAACCAGGCCAGTTTTCACTGACATTCGTCGTACTGACATTCAAATGCGGCGGCCAAGCGGCCAGAAAACTCAGCGCGCCGCCAGATTGGCGGCCGGAAAGATCGAGCATGTTTCGGTGCCGAAAGCCAGCAGCTTGCCGCCGGCATCCTTCAGCGTCGCTTCCGACACCGCCAACGTGCGGCCCTTGTGAACAACCCTGCCCTCGCAGACCACCTCGCCGGTCTTCGGCGTGATGGGACGCGTCAAATTCACCTTGAACTCCGCCGTCGTATAGGCCTCGCTCTTTTCGAGCAGCGTCTGCACGGCACAGGCCAGTGCCGAATCGAGCAGCGTCGCCGCCCAGCCGCCATGCACGCTGCCCAGCGGGTTGAGATGGCGCTCGCTCGGCATGCCACGAAAGACAGCGCGCCCTTCCGAGACTTCGGTGAGAGTGAAATTCAGCTGAAAGGAAATCGGCGGCGCCGGATACTTGCCGTCGACGATGCGCTGCAGCAATTCCAGACCGGTGTATTTCAGGATATCGGCGTGCGGAATGGTGCCGAGCCCGAGCGGTGAGACCCGGCCAGGATAAAGTTCGACCTCGCTCATGTGATGATTTCTCTGGTTGCGTCCTCGCCAGCTATGGCCTTGCCGCGCGCGTGATGTTTGCGCAAGGCGGCGAGGAAGCCGGTACGAGCGTCCGGCGGCTCGATGCCGCGCGGCTCATAGACATGGCGGTTGAAGAAGAAGCCGGTGAGCCGGAAGGCGTCGTCGACATCAGCCGCATCGGCGCGCAGGCCGGAGCCGCGCTGTAGGAAGGCCGGCAGAGCCAGCATCTTGTCGCGCCATGGCAAACCGGCTTCGCGCGATACCGCGCGTCCCGACTTCGGCGAGACATAGGCCAGGTCCTGTCGCGTGCCGGTGGCGGCACATCGACTGAGATCGAGGCCGAAGCCGAGTTCGTCCAGCACCAGAAGCTCGAAGCGCGCCACCAGTTCTCCGGCAACGTCGGCGTCGTCGAGATGGACGATCATCACGGCAAGCGTTTCGTAGAGACCTTCATGCGCGTCGCGCTCGGGCAGCAGGCGCAGATGCGCGGCCATGGTCTGCAAGCCGTAGACGGCGACGGCGCTGTCCATCAACCGGGCAGCATTCATCTCGATCGCTTCGGCCTGGAACGTGCCGAGATGTTCATCAAGGCGCGCACGCCACAACAGGTCGACGCGATTGCCGGGCTGGAGGACGGGCTGCTGTTTGCGCGAACGGCCGCCGCGAACAAGGCCGAGATGACGGCCATGCGCTCGCGTCAGCACCTCGAGAATGGCGCTGGTTTCGCCATGCTTGCGGGTGCCGAGAATGATTCCCTCGTCGCGCCATTCCATTTCAGGAGCTTTTCACCGATCGGGTGGCGAAATCAAGGTATGGGCTTGGCTCCTGGGTAACTCTCACACCAATGCATAAAAAACCGCCCGCAGCGATGTGCTGCGGGCGGGCTGGTGAGGTCAGTCGATCTGCTAGAAATTGCGCTGGAAGCGGACGATGCCGCCGACGCTGCTCTTCTTGTCGGCCTTGGTCCAGTTGTTGAAGTCGAAGTCGTCGAATTTTCCTGCATTGAGGTAATCGACTTCAGTCGTGACCGTAAAGCCGGGCACAATGGTATAGGCAACGTTGGCAGCGACGCCGAGGTTCTTCCAGTCGTCATAGGAAATCTGGGCGTTGAACGAGGTCTTCTCGTTGAACTTGTAGGTGCCGCCACCCCAGACTGCCCAGTTACCGCCCCACGGCTTGTATTGGGTACGGCCTGTGCCGAAGTCGTTGATGTTGTCGTTGGTGCCGTAGCCGCCCATGACGAACAGCGTCAGTTCCTTGCTGACGTTGACGTCCAAACGGACCTTGCCGGCCACTTCCTCATAGTTGCTGTCATAGGCCACGACGCCAGTGATCGCACCCCAGTCGCCCTTGTACTTCAAGCCGCCGACGACATGCGGAACATAGCTGTCGATGGTGTTGACGGCGGTGCCTTCCTCAAGCGAGACCACGCCCGTGAAGCCGCTGCCAGCGTCGAAGTAATAGCTGATGAGATTGGTATCCTTGACACCATACGGGATGAGCGTGTCCTGGATGACATTGCCGGCATAACCGATGAACTGGTCGTATACCGTTTCATCCTTACCGACGCGCAGACCACCGAGCTGGATCCAGGCGAAATTGAGGGTGGTGGTCTTGTTGCCGGCCTGCCAGCCGGTGCCGTCGCCTGTATAGTCGCCGGAGGAGTTGCCGAACTGGAAGCGAGTTTCGGTAAAGGTCTTCAACGTGCCGAGTTCGGTTTCCTGGCCGGTATAAGTCCTCAGCGTGAAGCGCATGTTCTTGTAATAGGTGTCGTGCCTATCGCCGTCCATGTGATCGGCAACGTTGTTGGCGCCATCGAGCGAGCCGGAATCGCCGACGCCCATGTCGTAGCGGAGATAACCGCCGATGCGCAGGCAGGTCTCGGTGCCCGGAATATAGAAGTAGCCGGCGCCGTAGACGTCGCAAATCTTGACGTATTCGGCCGGTTCCGGTTCGGCGACGACGACAGCGTCGGCGGCGCGCGCGCCGCTGACCGCGATCAGGGCCGCGGCTGAGCCGAGAAGGAGGCTCTTGATGTTCATTTTCTGACCTCTCCAGTCATAGTTATAAATGGCTTCGGATTTGTGGCTGGCGGCAATGTTTTCCCGCCTCACCCCCACAACGAAAAAGGCTCACACCGCTCGCCCTTTTCAGCGGCGAACATACCCATCGATCATCTGCCTTCAATGACGATTTCCGAAATAATGCCAATTCCGTGAACAGATTAATGCTGTGTTGCACAAATAACACTTTCCGTGACGGCGAATGGCACAAGTGGCACAACGTCACATATTGAATATATATATGGGATACTTTCGCGGCCAAATATAATTCAACGTTTTATATTTCTAAAAATACCGCACAATGTGGAATATCTACCTGGTTTTCGCCGACATCGACCTGAATCTTGCCGACCCCTCTATCGCCAGGTGACGCCCATTCGCCAATCTCACTCTGATGCCGAGGCGAAAAGCGGGATGACGCTTCCAAGCCTGTCTGCTTCTTCCAAGACGATCGAAACCCTGGAGCGCTGTGGCGTCCCCGATTGTGACAGCAGCCAACCGTTCAAAAACGATTCCTCCGTGACGCCTCTCAGTCGACCTTGGCGACACGGGCGACGTGGTCGTCCGCCTCGATCAGGCGGATTGGCACTCCCGGGAAGCATGCGTCGGTCGGAATGTCCCTGGTCGCGCCATGCGACGGCGGATGTTTGGCGACGGGACTGGGTTTTGGTTGGCTAGAGCGGCTTATCGTTCGGCGCTTCACGCTCGCGCGCGCGGTCGGCAAGGACTTCATCGATCACGTGACAGGATTTCTCAACCTCAACAGGGTTGGCGTCGATCTGTCCAGCGACCGTGATCAGCGCCTTCCAAAGCGTCCAGCCACGACCGCGCGCCCACATCGCCCCGTCGGCCGGAAGGCCGGCACGAAACGCCTCCCGGCTTTTGCCTTCAAACAGCGTCCACGCAATCGCCAGATCGCAGGCGGGATCGCCGACGCCGGAGGTTCCGAAGTCGATCACCGCGCTCAATCGGCCTTGCCTGACCAACAGGTTTCCCCAACTGACGTCACCGTGGAACCAGACCGGCGCACCGTGCCATTGTGCGGCAAGTGCTGCCTCCCACACCGCACTGGCTGCGGCCGTGTCGATCTTGCCTTCGAGGGCGGCAATCGCTTGCCGGGCCTCGCCATCGTAGACGCTGAGTGCTCCGCCGCGAAAGAAATTGTGCTGTCCCGGCGCCGGTCCACCGGTGGCATCGATACGCTGAAGGGCGACCAGGAACGCGGCCAGGTCGGTCGCAAATTGCGGCAGGCTGGCAATCCGCTCGCGCTCTGCCGTCTCGCCTTCGATCCAGCGGTAGACGGACCAGTGCCAGGGATAGCTTTCGGCCGGAACTCCCATCGCCAGCGGCACCGGGATCGGCAGCGGCAGCAGAGGTGCGA
>NZ_RZQA01000582.1:0-4148 GCF_004022915.1 Mesorhizobium sp. M7A.F.Ca.US.006.04.2.1 | reverse complement strand
GATGCGGATGCAAGCATTTTTCAGCGAGGTCGCGCTGGACCTGGTCTGCGCGGATGGATCGACCCTTCCTGTCCTCGTCAACGCCGCGGAGCGGCGCGGCGAATCGGGCAATCTGCGGTTCATCCGCATCACCGTCTTCAATGCGTCCGACCGCCGCCGCTATGAACGAGAGCTTCTGGAAGCGCGCCGCACTGCAGAGCGGGCCAACGCCGAACTGCTTAAACTCCCATACACTCGAACGTCGCGTGGCCGAGGCGGCCGAGGTCGCCTGAAGAGCGAGCGGGCACTTCACCAGGCGCACAAAATGGAGGCGGTTGGCCAACTGACCGCCGGCATCGCCCATGATTTTAATAACATGCTCTCAGTCATTGTGTCGTCGTTCGGGCTACTCGAGAGGCGGCTTGTAAACGGCGAGGACGTTTCCCGGTTTGTTTCCTCCGCAAACCCGGTTTGTTTCCTCCGCAAACAGACTAGCGCTGGGCCTCTGAGTTCGCCTCACCGAGCGCGCAATTCAATCTATAGGTTCACGGACGCAACGGCTTGTTCTTGTGCATCGCAGCAACGATATTGCTGCATATGCGTTGTGCAGGACCGTGCCATTCCGGCGCACAAGGACACCGACTTGCGAAATATATCCGATACGATCGCTCGCCTGAGCGCGATGCACGCGCGGCCAGCAGCTGGATCCGGAGAACGGAACGACGCTCACTTGTCCGAAATTACAGGGTTCGGGTCCAATCCCGGAGCCTTGCGCGCGAGGCTTTATCTTCCGAAGAACCTGGCCCGGCAGGCGGCGCTGGTCGTCGTGCTGCATGGCTGCACCCAGAACGCGGCCAGCTATGATCATGGCTCCGGCTGGAGCGAGCTCGCCGCCGAGCATGGTTTTGCGGTGCTGTTCCCCGAGCAGCAGCGCGCCAACAACCCCAATCTTTGCTTCAACTGGTTTGTACCAGGCGATATCAGGCGCGACAGCGGCGAGGCACTGTCCATCCGCCAGGTGATCGAGGCGGCAGTGGTTACGCATGGCCTCGATCGCAAGAGGATCTTTCTCACCGGTCTGTCCGCCGGCGGCGCTATGGCGGCGGTGATGCTGGCGGACTATCCCGAACTGTTTGCCGGCGGCGCGATCATTGCCGGGCTCGCCTATGGAAGTGCCTCGACGATCTCCGCAGCCTTCGACCGCATGCGCGGCCATGGCGGTCCGTCCCAAGCCGACCTCCAGCGGCTGTTGCGGGCGGCCTCGCCGCACAAGGGTCCGTGGCCGCGTATTTCGATATGGCAGGGCTCGGCCGACACGACTGTTGTGCCTGCCAATGCGGATGCAGTCCTGGCGCAGTGGCAAAGCGTGCACAATCTCGGCGAAAAGCCAACACGCATAGAGAAGGTCGACGGCCAGACGCGGAAGGTCTGGAGCGACAGCAACGGGCGCGAGGTAGTCGAGACGTTCACCATTGCCGGCATGGGCCATGGGACGCCACTGCAAACTGGCGGCGGCGATGGTCTCGGCAACGCAGGGCCTTTCATGCTGGATGTTGGGATTTCCTCGACACGCCACATCGCCCGCTTCTGGGAATTGACGAAGCCGGACGTGCGACGCAAAGCCAAAGCCGAGGTCGCTTCAGGCGCCGCATTGCAGTCATTTGCACCAACGGAAAAACCGCGGGCAGTCCGAATCGATCCCACGCCGGAGCGAGCCAATGCGCGCGGTCCGGCAAGTGGGATTTCCAAGGTCATCGAAAATGCTCTGCGCGCGGCGGGGTTGATGCGCTGAATTGTTGTGGCGGAGGAGCTCTTTGTCTGGACTCTGCTGAACCAAGAGCCCACCATCGATAAGGCAGTGAACCCCTGCTTACCCAAGACAGCGGCGTCGTTTGGGCCAAGGCTATTTACCATCGGCCCTGGAAAGCGCTTTTGAAACAGGCCGGCCTGTCGGATGTGACGCTACATGAGCTGCGGCATACCTACGCCAGCACGATGGTTCGAAATGGCGCTCCGTTGATCATCGTGGCACAGGCCCTTGGTCGCAGCGACACCCGAACGGTGGAGAAGCACTATGCTCACCTCGCCCCGTCCTATAGCGGACATCATTCGCCGACTAGCACCCGACATTTAGAGGACAATCCAAATGGCTGAGGTCGTAATTGCCTGCTCACTTGCCGTGATCGCGTGCTTCTGCGCGTTGTGCATAATCGCGTTTTTCATGCTGGCGAAGTCCGCTACCATCCTTCTTACCTTGAACAGAAAGATGACGCCGCTCGGCGCTTGGCCGAGCCATTAGGTCCAACCGTGCGAGAAGCTGTGGCCACGGCGATGGCAAAGCCACGGCGCTCCGAAACCTATTAAGCTCAACTCGACCTACGCCATTGCCGTGAGGCGCTTGCCCGCGCGCTCGTGCACGAAGGTGGCCATGTGAATAATAGGACCGGACCGCCCCACCTTCCGTGGCGTTACAGCTATTCAGAGCGATCGACAGTTCCACGCATTTGCGATGCCGCTTGGGCTTCGAAAAAGCTGACCGGCTTATCCGACGTCGCCCAGACGCAAATTCCGTAGGCAATCCCGAAGGAGATCAACAGGGCGGGCAAGATGGGTAAGCGGTGCATGGATCGGCTGGGCCTCTTTGTTGCAGACCCGCCCACAACCTCCTGCAACCCGATCGGTTCGACATAAAGTATTTACCGTGTTGGCATGGTTTACGGATGGTTTCGCAGGCCATCGCGGATGCTTGCCACTGTGTCTGCTGGCGGAGACAAAAAAGCCCGCTGCCGGGAGGAGGTGGCAGCGGGCTCGATTTTCGAATGTGGCGCGGGAGGAGGTGCGCCTCATTCAGCGCCGGCATCGCATCTGGGAGGAGTAGATGGCCGACAATCAAAATCTACCCGCTGCCCAGCGATTTCTGCAATCGTGGATCGTGCATAGCTGCTGTGCAGATTTGCCTGTGCCGACACACGTGTAGCATCAGGCCTCCGAATTGGGCAATTTTGTAAGCTCAGCAATCGAGGGAAGGCCGGTCCCGATCCTTGGAGGCGACACCAAGGCCAGTCGCGACGCAGAGGAAGAGGACGTGTTCGACAAGATCGCCGCCCGGCCCCGGAAAAAATTTGCCAGCGGGTCGGAACCTACTACTGCTGCTCCGGCATTTCAGTATTTTCCTGAGGGTCTTTTTTCACGCCCGGGCTGGGTGACGTATCCACTGGCGCATTACCGCCCTGGTTTTGCACAGGAGCACGCTTGAACGGTGCCGTCTGCCAAGAGCCGTTCGATAAGGGCGTGAGTACAAAGAATGCCATTAGGCCTAGGAAAATGACGGCAATAACCGCCACGCCCCACGCCATGAGTCTTCGCGTGCCGCGTTGTTCTTCCCTGCGAGATAGATTGTCCACCATTGCTCCGGCCTCTCGTGAAGTGGCGCCTGTTGCGAAAGCATCTCCCTCCTCGAACTTCGCTATTGCATCAAAGTTCCGGCCCCGGTGCAGCATCCGCGAAAGAGCATTTTTAAGCTTAGCGCTCTAACGGCGTCGCCGGCGCATTGGGGGAATAGGCTTCGGGTTTAGCCTTAGCCACTGACCGGCGGCGAAGTTCCTCGCGAATTCCTCGGTCTCGAAAAGATGCTGGGTGGTTTCGCCATTCTCGACGAGTTGTACCGCCCACTGGCCGTCGATGTGTTCGATACGAACACCAGCCCTTTGGTCATCGTCCACGGCCCGCACTCCCACACACGACGAAGGCACCAACAAATCACAGCGCCCAAAGCGCTTCAACGTTCGAAATGTACAAAGCGAAGGAGAAGTCCTGTGACCGGCGTGGTGCGCACACTTCTGGAACGCTGGCAACCGAAGGGTCGATCACGAAGACGGTCATAGGCGAAAATGCGACTGACGCGGCATCCCTGGATTGCTCGGTCGCGCTCGGTAGGCTCGGCCTGGAGGTCACTGTTACCGGCGTTGCAGCAAATCCTACGGCTGGAATGCCGTCGTGCGGATGCTAGAGGTTTAGTTGTATCCGAGCATGTGACGCAATCCGACAATCGGTAGATAGACGGTCCAAATCATACCGATGGCGGCGGCAACACCAAGGCCAATCGCGGGAGCCCACGCCCTCCATTGCATCTGGAGCCGCGCTGCCAATTCAGTCAAACTGTCTTCCAT
>NZ_RZQA01000581.1:0-4152 GCF_004022915.1 Mesorhizobium sp. M7A.F.Ca.US.006.04.2.1 | reverse complement strand
CCCCCGCGCCATGAAAAAGAGGTTCTGCGAAAACCGCCGATGCAGAAGGAAGGAGCATGACGCATGCACACAGGATCGTCACGCCTCGTCGGATGACAGCACATGCACCACGATCCCGACGCGCCTGCAGCCTGCCACTGTGCTCGCTCCCGTCAAGGGCAAGGCTTCGCCGGCCGGACTTGCTTGCCGCAAATTGCTGGGCGATGAGCGTCCGTAGCGATTGGCAAGCGTCCGGCCGCCCTTGACCTTCGCTGCGCGCGGCAGCCGCCTGACAGGCGATCGGGTCGAGGGGTTTGACCAGCGCTTGATCGATCAAAGGGTTTGACGCGAAAGGTTGGGTGCCGCGCAGTCGGCGCATCCGATCAACCTCGCTCGTCGCGCTTCGACGGGCGGCTCCAGTGCAAAGCCCAGACACTTTTCTCGGCATCGGACTGAAACAGGTTGGCGCGGATCGGCTGCGTGAAGGACGGATCATCGATGGAGACGGAGAGGTAGTTGCCAGCCTTCTCGCCGGTACGCTCCCACGCCGCACCGATCTCCATGCCTTCGCAGAAGACGCGGTGGTCCGGCGCGTTCTCGGCATCCGACTTCTCGGCGGGCAGGATGGCAAGCTTCGCGTCGAGCGTTAGCGTTGAGACGTTACCGAAGAAGCCGTCGTTATTGCGGGTGAAGGTGCCGATCTGGGCCATTGCAGTGCTCCTTTCATGAGCCTTTGGGGATGATTGGGACGGCCTTCACGGCTCGCCTAAAATGTGATCGCTTGAAACTTTCGGAGTCGGAGAGGTGCTGTCGGTTGCCCAGACAGGGGTCGCGCGGCCAATGACTGAAGTGAGCGGCACCGGTCCGAAATAGCGGCCATCAAAACTGTCGGCCGCATCCCGATTCATGAGAAAGACTTCACCGTCGGCGATCACGCGGCAGCCCTGCCATGCGGGCAACGGTCGGCCGCGACTATCGCGCTCGCGCGCAAGTCCAACGGTCACGCCATGGATGATGATAGCGGTGCCCTGTCGGCAGACGGCCGTGCCTTTGAGGGCCAACACGCGCTTCAGAAGCGGCACGCCCTTCGGGAGATATTGACGCTCAGCCAGGAAGCTGGCGAGCGGCTGGGGTGGCATGACGACGGCGATATCGGAAACAGCGATCCTCTCGACCGGCTCGACCCGATACAACCCGACGGGGACGCTCGCGGATGCGTTCCAGATGAAGTGCGGTCGATGGTCGATCCACGCCGGAGCGACCGCGAGAACCGCGCAACCCAGCATCGCGACGATGATCACTGCGCGCATGCTCATGGCTCGATCCTGCAACGCAGGAGCCATGCCTCATGGCGCTGGCGTGTGTAGGGCCTGGGCGTCTCGCGCGCGGCAAACCTACTGTGGGCATGCCGCCAGTAATGCGGTGACACATCGACTGGGTCGATGCCAATCGCCTCGATGGCGTCGATGATCTTCAGCACTTCTTCGACGTTCCGCCATCCGATCACTGTGAGCAGGATCTCGGCGCCGGGGCGCACATATGCGACGGTCGAGCAGCGCCGACCGGCGGGGACTGCACGCAGTATGTCGATGCGGGACGCGACGGTGCCGAAGTCATTGCCCATCCACCGGACGAAAGCGAAGACGCTGCCAGGCGTGAAGGTGACGGCACGACGAGTGCGATCGATGTTCCTGTTCGAAGCAACCTTGCCGAAGCGGATGTAGTTCTCGATCCGCTTCTTCAGCCACACCAGTTCGACGGTGGTGAGATCGCTCATGCCGACCTCCATGACAGGAGGCCACGAACAAGCATGGTGAAGCGAGGGGCGGAAAAAGTGGTCTTGTTCCGGTAAGAGCAGTGGACGTCGATCGCTCTCGGCATCGCCGAAAGATTAGGGCTCGGCCGTCGCCCACAGCCTCGCCGACCTGCGCTTTGCGTTAGTAAGAATCGGAAGGATTCTCGGTTAGAAACGTTAGAGGAGCCGGTTCGGCAATCGCCACAATGGCTTAGGATCGAATCCGGTTCCTGATAGCACGGGAATCCGGTTCCCGATGGCACGGGAGTTGCGGTTCCTGATAGCACGGGCCTGTCCACAGTCATTTCACAGCCTTGGTCGGTCGAGCGCGCGGCGCGCGCTGCGTCGCGTACGGTTCCGGCGGGTTGGGTTGGAAGCTCAGGCGCGATCGGCCATCAGGATCGATGGTGAGCGCGAGCCGATAGCCAGGCAGCGGTTGGCGACGGACGATCTCGCGCAGATCGAAGGTGAAGCGCTTGAAGTGGGAGAGGCCGCCTGACTTGAGATGGAGATGGCGGAGATCAAAGCTCCAGCCGTAGCTCTGACGACCACCGTGTTTTCGCACTAGACGGTAGAGCCATCGCTCCAGGCCCCCAGTCAGCCCAAAGTACTCACGATCAATCGTTAGGATCAGAGCATCGTCGAGTACGCCGGAATAGAACCAGTCGGCCAGAATGAGCTCGATCCCGAGCGGGCGCCTGCTGGCGTCCATTCGCTCCTTCCACTCGTTGATCCACGAGAAGCGATGCCGGCGCCGTTCGCCCGGCTGTCGGATCGACGTGGCAACCGTGGTTGACTGCAGCCGGTCAAGCGCGGCCTTCAGCCTGTGATAGCTGTGGGCGGAATCGCCCCGGCCGATGAAGGCAAGAATCTCGTAGGGCGTGGCCGCCATGAGACGCGACGTGCGAAGGCCGTTGTCTCGTGCGTCGACGATCTGGCTCGCCGCCCAGATCAGAATGTCAGCGTCCCAGATGGTCGCCATGCCGTGCTCGGCCGTTGCCTCGACGCGGATCGACACCTCGCCCATGCGAAAGTCGATCGGCGTTACGCGGCGGGATTTGGCGAGCGAGAAGAACGGCCACGACATGAGATCCTGCGCGTCGCGCGGCGTGACGACACTGGCGCGAGCGTGAAACAGGTCAAGCTGGCCTTCGGAGCGGTACTGCACTGACGCCACCCCAGCGGTCAGGAGGCGCGATCGCGTCTGCCGGCATAGGCAGGTGCGCGGGCGGCGTGCGGCTTGGCCGGCGGAACAAAGGTCGCGTCCGTATCACTGGTGGAGGTGCGCGCGCCGAGTTCGATCCAGGCGTGCAGGTCATCGATGTCGTAGAGCACGCGCCCACCGACTTTCCTGTACTTTGGGCCGGTGCCGTAGGTTCGGTGCTTTTCCAGCGTGCGAGCGCAAAGGCCGACGATTGGTGCCGCCTCCTTCGTTCGCAGGTATTTTTGGGGCGCGTCCGCGGGACCCTTCGACATCGCTCGATCTCCATTCGGTTTTGCTGTCATCCTGGCCTGCCGGGACGCGCGAAACGGACGATGGTCGAATTGAGAAAAGGCGAGGGAGGGCAAACATCGGGGATGTGTTTTTGCTACCCCTGCGAGGATGGACTTCACCGATCGGATTTTCGGCTGCGGCTGTGTGGATAGAAAAGTAGGTCGCGGTAGCCGCCGGCGACCATTCGATCCGCTCTTCGCAGGACGGCCCGTACCTTGTGCCTGAGGTGATGGTCGCGCCAATCTCGTGGCACGATTGGATCTCGTGACAGCAGCACCTCCGCGATCATGCGATAGGAGGCCGCTGCGCGGCGGGCGTCGTGAGCGCGCAGATTGAGGATATGCCTGGTCTTCGTCTGCTGGGGCAGCGCGCCGTAGACTGGGCTGCCGGGCGATCGACCGTTCAGCGCCCGCCAGAACTGGCGTGCGGCGTCCACTCTTGTTTCGAAGGCTTCGTCGAGCGGGAGAATGATGGCATTGATGCCAAGTGAACCGTCGCAACTCTCGGCAATCAGGCGATGCGTTGCGGTCGATGCCGACCAAAGAGCCTCAAGGTCTTCGCCCTGCTCCCAAACGCCAGCGTTGCGGAGCTCGCTAGGAAGCACGCTCCGAGGGGATGAGCCAGTCGAGGCAGGCATCCGCGTGACCCGGAGAACGCGCGGCGAGGCCTTTTCCGTCCAGACGATGTTCTCGGCAGATGAAAGTCCGTCACCGGTGACAGTGAAATCGCGCGCCCCACCGTGCGGCGAAGTCAGATTGTCCGAGCAGGTCTTCGGTATTTGCGCTTAGCGACGCAAGCTGACTGCACTCGACGATGAAGGCGTCGTTCCGGATCAGATATTCGGCAGCGAACTCCGACGCTTCGTAGTCGCGCATGTGCACAT
>NZ_RZQA01000580.1:0-4161 GCF_004022915.1 Mesorhizobium sp. M7A.F.Ca.US.006.04.2.1 | reverse complement strand
TCCGCAACCTTGTCTCGGCGACGTTGCACCGCAAATGGCGCGGTTGGCTGGACAGCCGCTTCAATGAAGCGCTGCTGGACGGCAATCATACGCATTTCCATGCCCAGCACGCGTCGACCGGCAGCGGCGCACCGGCCCCCGACAACATCGACCAGCGCGTCCAGGAATCCATCAAGGACATGACCGGTGGCGCCATCGGGCTCGCCATGGGCGTGCTTGGCGTTGCCACATCGCTCTATTTCGTCGGCCAGAAGCTGCTCGAAAACTCCGTCGAGGTGAAGGGGCTGGAATTTCTCGGCAGCTATGGCAGCGCCATCCTCGCCTTCCTGGCCGTCGCCACCTACGTGCCGCTGAACACTTGGATCGCGGTCAAGCTCGGCGGCCTGCTCGAGCGCCTCAACGTCAGGATGCAGCAGGCCGAGGGCAGCTATCGCGGCGAGCTGACGACATTCCTGCGGCGGTCCTTCCACGTCGCGGCGTCTCAGGGCGAAGGCGTGCAAAGGACCATGCATGGCCGGCTTTATGTCGACATCGACGGCACCTGGACGCGGCTGAACATCGTCAACACCGTCTATATGTCGTTCGAGCTGATCTACAATTTCATCGGTGCCCGCATTGTCGCCTACGGACCGGGCCTGGT
This sequence comes from Mesorhizobium sp. M7A.F.Ca.US.006.04.2.1, assembly GCF_004022915.1. Taxonomy (NCBI): domain Bacteria; kingdom Pseudomonadati; phylum Pseudomonadota; class Alphaproteobacteria; order Hyphomicrobiales; family Phyllobacteriaceae; genus Mesorhizobium; species Mesorhizobium sp. M7A.F.Ca.US.006.04.2.1. The sequence goes on along the minus strand of NZ_RZQA01000580.1, from coordinate 3,521 downwards.
GCCGTTCATCCACAACGGTCTCGACCTCAAGGGCTACATAACCGGCTCCGAGCTGGTCAATTCGCTGATCGGCCAGTGTTCCTGGTTCATCCACGTCATGCCCGCCATCGCCACGTTGCGCGCCAACAGCCAGCGTGTCACCGAGCTGGCCAATGCGATCGAGAATGTCCAGCATCCGCAGGAATTCTACAGCCAGACCGGCCGCTCCGACTTCCACTATGCCAGCCAGAACCCGGTTTTCGGCCTGACCATCCAGAAGCTCGAACTGGCGCATCAGGGCGAGGACGCGACGCCCTTTCTCAGCGCCGCCAATCTGCGCTTCCGGCGCGGCGAATGGACTTTCCTGAAAGGCGAGTCCGGTTGCGGCAAGACCTCGCTGATCAAGGCGATCAACGGCCTGTGGCCCTATGGCCGCGGCACCATCGTCTTCCCCGAGGGCGTCAAGAGTTTCTATGCCGCCCAGGAGGTCAAGCTGCAGCCTGTGTCGCTGAAACAGTTGGTCTGCCTGCCCGGCTCCGAGCACGACCATGGCGATGCGCAGGTGGCGTCGGCGCTGCACAAGGCGGGGCTCGGCGACTTCATCGAGCACATGGCCGACGAAAGCCGCGAAGGCAAAAGCTGGGACCAGGTGCTGTCGGGCGGCCAGAAACAGAAGCTGGTGGTGGCTCGCATCGTGCTGCAGCAGCCGGGATTGCTGTTCCTCGACGAGGCGACCGGCGCGCTCGACCCCGATGGCAAGGTCGCCTTCCACCAGGCCATCAAGGACAACTGCCCCGATGTCACGGTGATCAGCGTCATGCACGAGGCGGTGGCGCCGAGATCGATGACGGGCAGCGAGTTCTATCACAGCATCGTCGCGATCGCCGACGGCGTCGCCACCAAGAAGCCGCTGGTTCCGACCCTCCCCGCCGAACTCACCACCATTCTGGTGCAGCCAAGGCCGGCCCCAAGGCCGGTCGAGGACAAGTGGCTGCGCTTCTCGCGCCGGCTGAAGCAGAAATAACGGTTATTCCGCCCTGGTCTGCCTGGTCGAACGGCGGCCGGTGATCACAGTCTCGCGATCTCGGCTGCTCGTCGGCATTTTCCCTCCTCACCGCGATTGACACGGCAAGGCGCGCTCCTATGTTGCGCCCGCTTGCAGACAATCAAACGCGAACCCGCAAGCAGAAAGGTCACCGCGCCATGCCTGGCGACAGTCACAGTCGAACGCAACAGCCGTCCGCCCTGACGTGACCTCACATGGTTCATGTCCTGCCGGACGGCAAGGAGTGAGCCATGAACGAATTTACCACGGTGGCAAGCGACGAGGCCGTCGCGATTGCCCGTATCCTAGCCAACGATCACGTCGCCGACATTGTCGAGGCCCTGAACAGGGAGCCTCGAGAGACCGCGACGGAACTGCTCTGTGAAGTGACGTTCGAACGTCTGGTCGAGATCTTCGATCAGCCGGAACTCGACGGCGCGTCGGAACTCATGGAGGCGCTGCCGCGCGCCAAGGCGGGCAAGCTGCTCACCGCCATGTCGGTCGACCGTGCCGCCGACATTTTGCGCGAGCTCGACGAGCCGGCGCGTTCCGAGCTGCTCGGCGGACTTGCGCCGCCGCTGCGCGCAACGCTGCTCTCCATCCTCGGCTATCCCGAAGGCAGTGCCGCATCGATCATGACGACGGAGTTCGTCAGCGTGCCCTCGGACTGGAGCGTCGGGCAAACGCTCGACTACATCCGCAAGGTGGAGCGGACGCGCGAGACCGTCTATGCGATCTATATCGTCGATCCGCAAACGCACCTGCTTGTGCGCTCGACGGGCCTGCGCCGGCTGATCACCGGTGAGCCGGACGATTCGATCATGACGGTGGCGCCGGATCATCTTCCGGTGACGGTCGGCCCGCTGACCGATCGCGAAACGCTGGCGCAGACGATCTCCAAATACGATCTGCTCGCCGTTCCGGTCGTCGACCATGGCAAGATCCTCGGCATCGTCACCATCGACGACATCATCGACACGATGATCGCGGAGACGACCGAGGATGTGCACCGTTTCGGCGGCATGGAGGCGCTGGACGAGCCGTACATGAAGATGAGCTTCCTCGCCATGATCAGGAAACGCGGCGGCTGGCTGTGCGCGCTGTTCATCTCGGAGATGCTGACGGCCAACGCCATGCAGAGCTATGAGGGCGAGCTGGAGAAGGCGATCGTGCTGACGCTGTTCATCCCGCTGATCATGAGCTCCGGCGGCAATTCCGGCTCGCAGGCGACCTCGCTGGTCATCCGCGCGCTGGCCTTGCGCGAGATCGGCCTTGGCGACTGGTGGCGGGTGGCGCTGCGCGAGCTGCCCACCGGCCTGGTGCTGGGCGCCATGCTCGGTGTGGTCGGCGTCTGCCGCATCGCGCTCTGGCAGTATATGGGCTTCTACGACTATGGCCCGCACTGGCCGCTGATCGCCACCACGGTGGGTGCTGCACTGGTCGGCATCGTCACCTTCGGTTCGCTGTCGGGGTCGATGCTGCCGTTCGCCTTGAAGCGCATCGGCTTCGACCCGGCCAGCGCATCGGCGCCGTTCGTTGCCACGCTGGTCGATGTCACCGGGCTGGTGATCTATTTCTCGGTGGCGCTGGTGATCCTGCGCGGCACGCTTCTGTAGCAACCATCTCCGCCGTGGCATGACCTTGCCGCGGCGGAGTTCCTCAACCAGGATTTGCCGTCAATCGACCCGCTCGCCGTCCTTCACGCGATAGGTCGGCTTGTACATGGTGACCAGTTCTTCCGCCGCTGTCGGATGCACGGCCATCGTACGGTCGAAATCGTCCTTGGTCAGGCCGGCCTTCAGCGGGATGCCGAGCAGCTGCGCCATCTCGCCGGCGTCCGGCCCCAATATGTGGGCGCCAAGCACTTTCTTCGACGCGCCATCGACCACCAGCTTTATCAGCATCTTCTCGTCGCGCCCGGACAGGGTGTGCCGCATCGGCCGGAATGTGGCGCGGTAGATCTCGATGTCGGAAAAGCGTTTGATGGCATCGTCCTCAGACAGGCCGACCGTGCCGATCTCCGGCTGTGAGAAGACGGCGGTCGCGATCGTCTCGTGATCGGGCGCGGTCGGATTTCCCTTGAAGGCGGTTTCGATGAAGCACATCGCCTCATGGATCGCCACCGGCGTCAGCTGCACGCGGTTGGTGACGTCGCCGATTGCCCAGATGTTGTCGACATTGGTGCGGGAATATTGGTCGACGGCGATGGCGCCGGTCTTGGTCATCTCCAGTCCGATGCCTTCCAGGCCCATATTCTCGGTGTTGGGAATGCGGCCGATGGCCAGCATCACCTGGTCGACGGTCAGCACCTCGCCACCGCTGACCAGCGCATCGAGCCGGCCGTCCGGCCGCTTGCGGATCCATTCGGACACGGAATGGCAGAGGATCCTTATCCCCTTCTTTTCCATCGTTTCGTGCAGCATGCGCCGCAGGTCCATGTCGAACCGGCTGAGGATCTCCTTGCCGCGATAGACCAGCGTGGTGTCGACGCCGAGAC
>NZ_RZQA01000057.1:0-14014 GCF_004022915.1 Mesorhizobium sp. M7A.F.Ca.US.006.04.2.1 | reverse complement strand
GACAGTCCTCTTTCTGGCGTCAGGCGCTGCGGCGGCTGTCCAGCGCGAAGGCGCCGGCGCCGGCAAACACCAGATAGAGGAAGATGAAGCAGAACGAGATCGCCGAATCGCCGCCATTGTTGACCGGGAAGAAGTCGCGCGGCATGTGCGCCATGAAATAGGCGATCGCCATTTCGCCGGCCAGAAGGAATGCCACCGGTCGCGTGAACAGGCCCAGCGCGAGCAGGATGCCGCCGGAGAATTCGAGGATGGCGGCAGTCGTGGTCAGCCCGGAAAGGGCGTGGGGATCGACGCTGACGGGGAAGTTGAACAGTTTCTGGCTGCCATGCTCGATGAACTGCAGCGCGGTCATGATGCGCAACACGCCGAGCGCCTGCGGCTGGTATCTGGAGAGGCTTTCGAAAAGCTTCATAATGACTCCATTTTCAATCCGTCCGGCCCATAGATTATCGCCCAGGAATGGACCATTCACTTCCCATGGCCTGGCGTCAACAATCGGTGATTGAAAATGTCCCCAGCTTGACCCTTCATATTTTTCCCGCCAAGGTTGCATTTATATCGTTGTGGTTGTATTAGTGCGGCCACTCTAGAAATGTGGGTTCCCTTTGCCATGAAAAAAGTCGCCATCAGCCTCTTCGCAATTCTTGCAGGCACCAGCTTTGCCATGGCCGAGGACGCCGGCTGTGAGGCCTTCAAGTGGCCCGTGACGCGGGAGCAGACCCTGTTTGCCGCGGCACCGGCAACGCCGTCCGGAGCGGCACTGGCGGTTGGTGCGGCTGCGGACCTGGCGCTGGTGCCGGTAGAGAAAGCCGGTTTTGCGGTAGCGCCCGAACGTGCGCCGGCATCAGACAGTTTCGGGGCCATCGCCAGCGTGGAGGTGCCATCCGAGGGAGCCATCCAGATAAGTCTCTCGGGGGAGGCCTGGATCGATGTCATCCAGGATGGCCAGGCCATCAAGTCGGCGGGCTATAGTGGCGTGAAAACATGCCCTGGCATCCGCAAGAGCGTGCGCTTCAAGCTTGCGCCCGGCCCGGCCACCGTCCAGTTCAGCGGCGCGAAAAAAGCTGAGTTGAAGGTTGCGGTGCTGGCGCCGGAATGAGGCGGCGCCAGGCAGGGGGAGAGGCCTTCATCGGTGGTCCGATGAAAGCCCGCACTTTGTGTCAGCGGTGTTCGATCGCCGTCAGCGGACTGGCGCCATCAAGGCGAAGTGCGCGCCTTGCGGGTCCTGGCACTGCACGATCCAGCTGCCGCCGGGGACCTCCATCGGCCCCATCAGGATCTTGCCGCCATTGTCGGTGACCCGTTTGGCCGCCGCGTCGATGGCCGCAACGTTGAAGTAGAATTGCCAGACCGGGACCGGGATCTGCGCGGGCTTGTTCATGATGCCGCCGCCGGATTCGGGGCCGGCCGTAAAAGTCTGGTACGTGCCCATCGGGCCCATGTCGAAATCGCCGGCGTCGACCCAGCCGAACTGGTCGGAATAGAAATCGAACGCGGCTTTCCAGTCCGACGTGTAAAGCTCGTGCCAGCCGATGTGGCCCGGCGTGCTGGCCGGCACGACAGGCTGGTCGGGACCGTTCGGCTGCAGGAACATGAAGGTCGCGCCTTGCGGATCGGCGACGACGGCAAAGCGGCCGACGCCCGGAATGTCGTCGGGCTGGCGGTGAACGGTGCCGCCGGCTTTCTCCAGCGATGCAGTTGCGGCATCGACATCCCTGGTGTGGATATAGCCGAGCCAGGCAGGCGGCATGCCCATCTTGGCGGCATCCTCGGGCAAGGTCATCAGGCCGCCGACGCCACGTTCGCCGACATTCATGACGATGTAGCGCGGCATGCCGAGTGCCTTATCGAAGGGCTGCGCCGTCCAGCCGACCACTTGGGTGTAGAACGCCTCGGCGGCGTCGAGATCTGATGTCATCAATTCGTACCAGAAGAAGGGCATCGGGGTTTTTGGCATTTTCGGTCTCCTCACCTTTCATGGATCGATCGTCGTCCATCATAGGACGATCCTCACGACGGAAATCCGACACCGCCCGGACAACAATGGGTGTGTGTGCCAAGCGTTCCCTGATTGCGCATCCAGCGGTTTTCGATTTCTCTGCGGTCATGAGGGGTTGTCGTCCATGCGCTTGATGTCGCTCACGCCCGAGCTTGTCGCACTGTGCCATCGGGAAGAGGCCGATCCCGGTCCGGACCCGAGCTGGACAGACATGAACGACGAGGACTTTCGAACCCTCGCCTTGCGACTGTCCAATGAAGCCGATGAGGGACCGTTATGGGTGTTCGCCTATGGGTCGCTGATCTGGAAGCCGGAATTCGAGTCGGTCGAGCAACAGCTCGCCACGGCCTTCGGCTGGCACCGCTCCTTCTGCCTCGACATGGTGCGCTGGCGCGGCAGCGCCGAGCAGCCTGGGTTGATGATGGCGCTCGAGCGGGGCGGGCGCTGCAACGGCGTGATCTATCGCTTGCCGGAGGGTGAGAAGCCGGCGCAGATCGAAAGGCTGTTGCGGCGCGAGATCAGCGACCATGAAAGCATCGAGACGGTTCGCTGGCTGCCAGTGCATACGCCGCAGGGTAAGCTGCGCGCGCTCGGCTTCTGGGTCGGCGTGAAGGGCAGGGGAACGTCGCTGAACCAGCCGCTGGACAGAGTGGCGAGCGTGCTGGCCAGAGCCTGCGGGCATATCGGATCCGGCGCCGAATATCTCTACAACACGGTCAGCCATCTCGAAGCATTCGGCATCCGCGACCGCAATCTGTGGCGATTGCAGGAATTGGTGGCGCAGGAGGTCAGGGCCATCCATGGCCGCAAGCTTGAGCCTGGCCTTTCGCTCGCACTGCAAGCCCGACCGCAGTCGCAATAATATGAGTAAAAAAATCATATTATTGCCGAGCCTTTTCAGGGACTTGCGCCGAAAATTGACCAATTGATAAAAAAATAAAACGTGCTAGCCTTCCTCAAAAGAAAACATGGGGAACTGACGATGCCAGAAGGCCAATTCAGGGAAGGCATTGCGGGCGGCAGGCTCTCGGCCGACCAGTATGCGGATAATTTTTCCGACCTGCATCCGCCGCTCGACCACCACGAGGCGCTGGTCGAATCCGACCGCTGCTATTTCTGCTACGACGCACCGTGCATGAATGCATGCCCGACTTCGATCGACATTCCGTTGTTCATCCGCCAGATCTCGACCGGCAATCCGATCGGTTCGGCCAAGACCATCTTCGATCAGAACATATTGGGCGGCATGTGCGCCCGCGTCTGCCCGACCGAGACGCTGTGCGAGGAAGTCTGCGTGCGCGAGGTGGCGGAAGGCAAGCCGGTGCAGATCGGCCGCCTGCAGCGCTACGCCACCGACGTCGCCATGGGCGAGAACAAGCAGTTTTATCCGCGCGCCGAGCCGACCGGCAAGACGGTCGCCGTGGTCGGCGCCGGGCCGGCCGGCCTTGCCGCCGCGCACCGGCTCGCCCGCCACGGCCATGACGTGACCATCCTGGAGGCGCGCGCGAAGGCCGGCGGCCTCAACGAATACGGCATCGCCGCCTACAAGAGCGTCGACGATTTCGCCCAGGCCGAAGTCGACTACGTGACCGCGATCGGCGGTATCGACATCCAGAACGGCAAGGCGCTCGGCCGCGACTATCAGCTGTCGGATCTGATCCGCAATTACGACGCGGTGTTTCTCGGCATGGGCCTTGGCGGTGTCAATGCGCTGCGTGCCGATGGCGAGGACGCTGACGGCGTCATCAACGCGGTCGAGTTCATTGCCGAGCTGCGCCAGGCCAGCGACCTCTCCGGCCTGCCGGTTGGTCGCCGCGTCGTCGTCATCGGTGGCGGCATGACGGCCATCGACGCCGCGGTACAGTCGAAGCTGCTCGGCGCCGAGGAGGTGACGATCTGCTACCGGCGCGGCCAGGAGCACATGAATGCGTCTGAGTTCGAGCAGGATCTGGCCGCTGCCAATGGCGTCAGCATCCGTCACTGGCTGCAGCCGAAGCGGGTGATCGCCGAGAGCGGCAAGGTCACTGCCGTCGAACTCGAATACACCGCCCTCAACGGCGACAGGCTTGCCGGCACCGGCGAGACGCTGACGCTCGTTGCCGACCAGGTGTTCAAGGCGATTGGACAGAGCTTTGTCCCGGCCGCCCTCAATGGCAGCGGTGCATCGATCGGCCTCGAAGCCGGTCGCATCAAGGTGGATTCGGAAGGGCGCACGTCGCTTGCCAAGGTCTGGGCCGGTGGCGACTGCATCTTCGGTGGCGACGACCTGACCGTCTCGGCGGTCGCGCAGGGACGCGACGCTGCGGAGAGCATCAATCGGGCACTGACCTCGAACGGGAGGGCATGAGCATGGCGGATATCAGAAACAATTTCGTCGGCATCAAGTCGCCCAATCCGTTCTGGCTGGCCTCGGCGCCGCCGACCGACAAGGCCTACAACGTCATCCGCGCCTTCAAGGCCGGCTGGGGCGGCGTGGTGTGGAAGACGCTGGGCGAGGAAGGGCCGCCTGTCGTCAACGTCAACGGTCCGCGCTACGGCGCGATCTGGGGCGCCGACCGCCGCCTGCTCGGCCTCAACAACATCGAACTGATCACCGACCGCGACCTGCAGGTCAATTTGCGCGAGATCAAGCAGGTCAAGAAGGACTGGCCCGACCGCGCCATCGTCGTCTCGCTCATGGTGCCTTGCGTCGAGGAAGCCTGGAAGGCGATCCTGCCGGTGGTCGAGGAGACCGAAGCCGACGGCATCGAGCTCAATTTCGGCTGTCCGCACGGCATGTCGGAACGCGGCATGGGCGCCGCCGTCGGCCAGGTGCCGGAATATATCGAAATGGTGGTGCGCTGGTGCAAGCAGAACACCCGTATGCCCGTCATTACCAAGCTGACGCCCAACATCACCGATGTGCGCAAGCCCGCGCGCGCAGCACATGCCGGCGGCACCGACGCGGTGTCGCTGATCAACACCATCAATTCGATCACTGGTGTCGATCTCGACAGCTTCGCGCCGCAGCCGACCATCGACGGCAAGGGCTCGCATGGCGGCTATTGCGGGCCGGCGGTAAAGCCGATCGCCATGAACATGGTGGCCGAGATCGCGCGCGATCCGGAAACGCAGGGCCTGCCGATCTCCGGCATCGGCGGCATCACCACCTGGCGTGACGCGGCCGAATTCATGGCGCTCGGCGCCGGCAATGTGCAGGTCTGCACGGCGGCGATGACCTACGGCTTCAAGATCGTGCAGGAGATGATCGCGGGCCTGGAAAACTGGATGGACGAGAAGGGGCACGCCTCGCTCGACGACATCGTCGGCCGCGCCACGCCCAATGTCACCGATTGGCAGTATCTCAACCTGAACTACGTCGCCAAGGCGCATATCGACCAGGATGCCTGCATCAAGTGCGGCCGCTGCCACATCGCCTGCGAGGACACTTCGCACCAGGCGATCACCAGCATGGTAGACGGCGTCAGGCACTTCGAGGTCATCGAGGCCGAGTGTGTCGGCTGCAATCTCTGCGTCAATGTCTGCCCGGTCGAGAACTGCATTACCATGGAGCCGCTGGCAGCCGGTGTGATGGACCAGCGCACCGGCAGGCCGGTATCGCCGGTCTACGCCAACTGGACCACGCACCCGAACAACCCGATGGCCAAGGTGGCTGCGGAGTAGGAACTACCCCCCCCAAGAGAAAAACGGCGCTTTCGAGCGCCGTTTTTCATTTTCCTATTGCAGATAGGAATTATCCACGATAGTATGTATCCATGAATAAGGAACCTGTTCGATGAAGCTGGGCGAGGGTGTTGAAGCAGCCATCCATTGCGCCGCCACGCTGGCCAGTGTGGAAGGCAATAGCACCATGCCGGGCGCCGCTCTCGCCGAGGCCTTTGGCCTTTCGCCGAGCTATCTGCTCAAGCATCTCAACATGCTGAGCGCGGCGCGCGTCCTGGAATCGGTGCCCGGGCCTGCCGGTGGCTATCGGCTGGCGCGGCCAGCCGAGCGCATCACGCTGCTCGACATCGTGCTGGCCGTCGAGGGCCGCGAGCCGGCCTTCCGCTGCGGCGAGATCCGCCAGCGCGGTCCGGTGAAGCTCGATGCGTTGGCCTATGTGAAACCCTGCGGCATCAACGCCGCGATGCTGAAGGCCGAACGCGCCTATCGCGCCGCGCTCGCCGAGACCAAGCTGTCCGATATCGTGGCCACCTATGCGGCAGAAGGCGATCCCAGGTCGCTTGCTGCGAGCTGCGCCTTTGTCGAGCGCCACCAGCGGCCGCAGAAATCCAGTTAACCCCAAAACCTCAAAACCCAAGCAGACGTGAAAGGACGAGACGATGAAACAGAGGCTGCAATTTTTCGCCAAGGCGCCGGAGATCATGAAGGCGGTGTCGGCGCTCAACAAGGCGGTGGACGAATGCGGGCTCGAGGTGAGCCTGCTGCACCTGATCAAGCTCAGGGCTTCGCAGATCAATGGCTGCTCGTTCTGCGTCGAGATGCACAGCCGCGAGGCCAGGCGCGACGGCGAGACCGAGCAGCGGCTCTATCTGGTTTCAGCCTGGAAGGAATCGCCGCTGTTCTCGGAGCGTGAACGCGCGGCTTTGGCCTGGACCGAAGCCGTCACCCTGATCGCCAACAACGGCGTGCCGGACGAACTTTATGCACGTACGCTGGAGCATTTCTCAGAAGAGGAGCTGGTCAAGCTGTCCGTTGCGCTCGGCATGATCAACACCTGGAACCGGCTGTGCATCCCGTTCCAAGCCATACATCCGATGCCGGCGGCCAAGGCCGCCTGATTGTCCAATCATGTTGGGAGCGCCGTGGAGAGCGCGCTCCCACTGCCTTAAACCTTTAAAGGGGAGAGTTTGATGCCTGCGGATTTGCCTTCGACCTTGTTGTTTCTCGCTCGCTTGCTGCTCGGCGGCGCCTTCGTTTTCGCCGGCCTGCGCAACATCCAGAACGCGGCCTTCCTGACCCAGCTGATGGCCGCGCGCGGTGTGCCGCAGGCGCGGTTGGCACTGTGGACTGGTATCGTGCTTCAGGTCGCCGCCGGTGTGCTGGTCATCGCAGGATTGTGGACGGCACTCGCGGCCACGGTGCTGCTGCTGTTCCTCATCGTCGCCACGCCGATGTTCCACAATTTCTGGGACCATCAGGGTCCGGACCGTGCGTCCCGCATCAATGGCTTCGTCGGGAATGTTGCCCTGAGCGGTGGCTTTCTGACCCTGATCGCGCAATCCGTTTGACGCACAGTTCCATGCCGACTGCGGCCTCTGGTGCCGACGGCTCAACCATAAAATCGGAACCAATCGAGCCGTTGACGCATTTCACACATGCATGCCCAGCATCCAGGATGAAATATGAAAATCGCCCATGTCGCGCCGCTTTATGAATCGGTGCCGCCAAGGCTCTATGGCGGCACCGAGCGCATCGTCTCGTATCTGACCGAAGCGCTGGTCGATCTGGGTCATGAGGTGACGCTGTTTGCCAGTGGCGACAGCCAGACCTCCGCGAAGCTGGTACCCAGCCGGGAACGCGCGTTGCGCCTCGATCCGCGTCCGCTCAAATCCGAGATCGCGGCGCATCTTTCGATGCTTGCGCAGGTGAGGGAACGGGCGTCGGAGTTCGATGTCATCCACTTCCACCTCAGCCACTTCCTGCATTTTTCCTTCTTTGAGGATATTGCGGAGCGGACGGTGACGACGCCGCATGGCAGGCTGGATTATGTCGACCTGGCGCCGGCCTATGAACGGTTCCCGCGCTTTCCCCTGATTTCCATTTCGCACAGCCAGAAGGCGGGCCTTGCCAACGCCAACTGGTTGGCGACGATCCATCACGGATTGCCGACTGCTCTCTACGAGCCGACGTTCGAGACGGCCGCCGAAGAACCCTACCTTGCCTTCCTCGGCCGGTTCTCACGCGACAAGCGCCCGGATCGCGCCATCGAGATCGCCTTGCGTTCGGGGCTCAAGCTCAAGCTCGCGGCAAAGATCGGCGACGACGATCGCGCCTATTTCCGTGAGGTGGTCGAGCCTTTGATCGATGGCGATCGCGTTGTCTATGTCGGTGAGATCGAGGAAAATCAGAAGGCGGAATTTCTCGGCAAGGCGGCCGGCCTGCTGTTCCCGATCGACTGGCCGGAGCCGTTCGGCCTTGCCGCCATCGAGGCAATGGCCTGCGGCACACCGGTCATCGGCTGGAGTTGCGGTGCGCTGCCGGAGATCATCGATCAAGGCGTCACCGGTTTTATCGCTGACACAATGGATAGCGCGGTCGCTGCGGTGCCGGACTTGCTGCAACTCGACAGGCGAAAGGTGAGGACCGTTTTCGAAAAGCGGTTCTCCGCCCGAAGAATGGCCGGCGACTATCTGGCCGCCTATGCGGGCCTGATCGGCGTCCCGAGCACGGCGAAGGCGTCTTGAGCAGCGACGTGCTCGAGCCACGGCAACGAAACAACAGGGATCTTTGACGAATGGCCCAACTCGATGAGCGCCAGCTCGATCCTGCGGTTGCGCTTGCATCGCTCGACGCCACCGCCCCTCGCGAGCCGCATCGGTTGTTTGCGCTCAAGCAGGGCGATTGCTTCGCCGTTGCCGACGCCTATGGCGACATACGTGGCGCCGGCGACGGTTTCTTTCGCGACGACACGCGGGTCCTTTCCGAGTTCCGGCTGACCGTCGGCGGCAGGCAGACATCTCTGCTCGGCGCCTCGCTCAGCCAGGACAATGTGCTGTTCACCACCAATTTGACCAATCTGCCGATACAGAGCGCCGGTGGACGCGACATCCCGCAGGGAGCCATTCACATCGAACGCGTCAGACTGCTTTGGCAGGACAGGCTGTTTGAACGCATCACCCTTTCCAATTACAGCCGGGAACACTCGACGATCAGCGTTTCCCTGCACTACTCCGCCGATTTCCGCGACATGTTCGAAGTGCGTGGCTCGACACGGCTGAAGCGCGGGCTGGCCCATGCCGCCGAAACAAACGCGACGTCGGTCCTGCTGCGCTATGATGGGCTCGATGGCCTGGCCCGCCTCTCGGCGATATCGTTCTCGCAGGCGCCGGACCAACTGAGTGCCAACCGTGCCGATTTCCTGATCGCCGTGACCAAGCGCAGCAGGAAGGTGCTTTATGTCGAGGTCGGTCCCGAGGTGGCCGACAAGCCCGACCGCGACCGGTTCCGCGCCGCTGCCGCCCGCGCCCGCTTTGGCATGCGGGCCAAACGTCGCCATGGCGCGACGGTGCGCAGCTCGGGCCGTGTCTTCAACGACTGGGTCGAGCGCGCTCGCGCCGATGTCGCGTTGCTGACCACCGAGCTGGCGACCGGCCCCTATCCCTATGCCGGCATCCCCTGGTTCTCGACGGCGTTCGGCCGCGATGGCGTCATTTCGGCGCTGCAGATGCTGTGGCTCAATCCGGGCCTGGCGCGGGGCGTGCTGGCCTTTCTGGCCCAGCATCAGGCGACCGAGACATCGCCGTTCAGCGATTCCCAGCCGGGCAAGATCATGCACGAGACCCGCAAGGGCGAAATGGTGGCGCTGCGGGAGCTTCCCTTCGGCCGCTACTACGGTGGCGTCGATACGACACCGCTCTACATCTATCTTGCCTGTGCCTACGCCGATCGTACCGGTGACATGGCGTTCATCGACGGCTTGTGGCCGTCGCTGTGCGCCGCGGCCGAATGGACGGAGAAGGCGGGCCGGGAGACCGGATTTGTGACTTACCAGCGAGCGGCCGAGTCCGGCCTCGCCAACCAGGGATGGAAGGACAGTTTCGATTCGGTCTTCCATGCCGATGGCCGCATTCCCAAGGGCCCGATCGCCCTTGTCGAAGTGCAGGGCTACGTCTTTGCCGCCTTCCGGGGGCTGGCGGCACTTGCCCGTCGCCGGGGCGAGAACGACAGGGCCGACCACTGGGATGATCGCGCCGAAGCGATGCGGGTTGCCGTGGAACGGGATTTCTGGCTTGACGATCTCGGCTTCTATGCGCTGGCAATCGACGGTGCCGGCGAGCCCTGCAAGGTGCGGACCTCGAATGCGGGGCATCTGCTCTTTGTCGGATTGCCTGAGCCGGCGCGGGCCCAGATGGTGGCTGACCAGCTGCTTTCCGCCTCCTTCCATTCGGGCTGGGGACTGCGGACGCTCGCCGACGATGCCGTGTTCTTCAATCCGATGTCGTACCACAATGGCTCGATCTGGCCGCACGATACCGCCCTTTGCGGTGCCGGGCTGGCGCGCTATGGCGAGCGCGAAAGCGTGGTTCGCCTGATGAGCGGCACGTTCGAATCCGCGGTCCATTTCAACATGCGGCTGCCCGAACTGTTCTGCGGTTTTACACGTGCGCCGGGCGAAGCACCCATCGCCTATCCCGTCGCCTGCCTGCCGCAAGCGTGGTCGGCGGGCTCCGCTTTCATGTTGATGCAGGCCTGTCTTGGCCTGGAGATCGACGGCTGGGAGGGTGAGATTCGCGTCGGCCGCCCCAGGCTGCCGATCGGCATCGACACGCTGACACTGCGGCACCTGGGCGTCGGCGACCGGGTCGTCGATCTCACCTTCCAGCGCGTCGGCGACCGGGTCGTCGCTTTCCTGGCCGACCGCCATGAAGGGCTGGTGCCGCTCATAGTAAGAACATGATCCGAACAAAATTGGCGGAACCGATCCAGGCCTTGTGCGTTGCAAAAACACTGGTCCGAACGCCGACCACGTGGCCGGCGGACCGTTTCAAACGGGAAACACGAACAAACGGTCGCCGACGGCCGGGGTGAGTTGACGTTCAATGACAAACTACGGTGCGGACCTGCTCTGGGTTCTGATTTTCGCGAGCCTCGGTTTTTCCGCTCTTGCCGTATTCCTCTCCATATCGCGGCACCGTCGCCGTCATCCTCCTGCCGTCCCACATACGGCAGGCGAAGATGTGGCCGCGGAGGCCGCGCGCAAGGTGATACGGGAGTTCGAAAAGAACGGCCAATCGGCCGATGCCGCGCTGGTGACCTGGTCGCCAGAAACATTGCGCAAGATCCTGGCCGACGATCTGCCCGATGCGCAGGTTATCGTGGTGTCCAATCGCGAGCCGTACATCCACAATGTGAAGGACGACGGCGTCGAGTTGCTCGTCCCGGCCAGCGGGCTGGTGTCGGCGCTCGAGCCCATTACCCGCGCCTGTGCGGGCACCTGGATCGCCTATGGCGGCGGAACGGCGGACCGCCTTACCGTCGACGACCACGATCGCGTGCAGGTGCCGCCTGGCAACCCGTCCTACACGCTGCGCCGGGTCTGGCTGACGGAGGAAGAGCATCAGGGCTATTATCTCGGTTTCGCCAATGAGGGCCTTTGGCCGCTTTGCCATATCGCCTTCACCCGGCCGATTTTTCGCGCCTCCGACTGGGCTGCCTATGAAGCCGTCAACCGGAAGTTTGCAGATACGGTGGTTGCCGAGGCGCGCAACGAGCGGCCGATCGTGCTGGTCCAGGATTACCATTTCGCGCTGCTGCCGCGCATGATCCGAGAGCGCTTACCGGAGGCGATCGTCATCACTTTCTGGCACATCCCGTGGCCAAATTCGGAAGTGTACAGCATCTGCCCATGGCGTGAACGCATCCTCGAAGGCCTGCTCGGCAGCTCGATCATCGGCTTCCACACCCAGTTCCATGCCAACAATTTCACCGAAAGCGTCGATCGCTTCCTGGAAAGCCGCATCGAGCGGGCCGATGCGGCCATCTCCTACGGCGGACGGACCACATTGGTGCACGCCTATCCCATCTCGATAGAATGGCCGGCGGACCTGCTGGCGAAACTTCCCGCTGTCGACGATTGCCGCGCTCGCATGCGCGAGAGGTTCGGCCTTAAAGCGGATGTGAAGCTGGCCGTCGGGGTCGAGCGCCTCGATTATACCAAGGGCATTCTCGATCGGTTTCACGCTTTGAACGAATTGTTCAAGCGACAGCCTGAGTGGATCGGAAAACTGGTCTTTCTGCAGATCGCGGCACCCAGCCGCGGCACGCTGCCCGCCTACAAGCTGCTCCATGACGAGTGCCACCGTTATGCCGAAGAGCTCAACCGGCGTTATGGCAGCGAGGGCTACAGGCCGGTGATCATGGTGGCCGAACATCACTCGCAAGAACAGGTCTACGAGATCTATCGGGCCGCCGACATATGCATGGTCACCAGCCTGCATGACGGCATGAACCTCGTCGCAAAGGAATTCGTCGCCGCGCGCGACGACGAGCAGGGCGTTTTGATGCTCAGCACATTCGCCGGCGCCTCGCGTGAATTGCTGGAGGCGCTGATCGTCAACCCTTACGATGCCGCCATGATGAGCGGAGCGCTGTTGCAGGCACTGACCATGTCGCCCGAAGAACAGCGCGAGCGCATGCGCCCCATGCGCGAGACAATCCGCAACAACAATGTCTATCGCTGGGCCGGCAGCATGCTTCTGGATGCGGCACGTTTGCGCAAGCGCGGGGACCTCGATCGGGTGACCGGTGCCGTCAGCGACCCGCCGCCCAGCGTCGACAATGTCGTCTCCATTTTTGAGCGCAGACGGGTGGCGATGTCATGAGCGATGCGCTGCAAAATATTGTTGGCGAGACCCTGCACAAGCCGCAGGCCGTCATGGAGAAACCGCACACTGTGCTGACCGGCGAATGGGCGTTGTTCCTCGACATCGACGGCACCCTGCTGGAACATGCCGAACACCCGGACGCCGTCTCGGTCAGCGACGAGCTCCGCTCCTTGCTGCAAGGCCTGGATTGCAAGCTGAACGGGGCATTGGCCTTCGTAACAGGCCGTTCCGTCGCGGCTGTCGATCATCTGTTTCAGCCTTTGAAGCTGCGCGCCGCCGGGCTCTATGGCCTGGAACATCGGCTCCTACCGAACGACGACGTCGAAGTCGCGGATGAGCCGGCGGATATTTCTGCGCTTGTCGACGAGATCGAGGCCGAGCTCGGTCGTGGCGCCTATATCGAGCGCAAAGGACGGGTGCTGGCCATCCACACGCGCGCCGCCCCGCATCTGCTTCCGCGCGCGACGCAGCTGGTCGAGCAGGCGCTGGCCACGCTGCCAAAGGGCTACCGGGTGGTACCCGGCAATGCCGGTGTTGAATTGCTGCCGCTCGAGGCCGCCAAGGGCGCCGCGATCCGGCGTTTCATGGAAATTGCGCCATTCACGGGCCGTCGCCCGGTCTTCCTGGGCGACGACACGTCGGATGAAAACGGTTTTGAGGCCGTCAATGATGCCGGCGGCATATCGATACGCGTCAACCCACCAGCGCACACCGCAGCGCGGTACGGGCTTGCCGACGTTGTCGAGACGCTGGGCTGGCTGAGAGGTCAACTTTAGATCCAGCCGACGCAACCGCGATCGCGCCTCCTGGAAAGGGCAAGGAAAGGAACGGTTTCGATGGGACGCTTTGCACAATTGGTCCGAGAGATCACCCCGAACTGGCTGCACTCTCGCTCCTCCCGCCATGACATTGCCGACGTTTCACCGTCCGACGCGGATTTCAGCTGGCAAGAGGCGATCGACAACAAGATGTATGGGGCTGATACGCCTGATTATTCCTATGTTCCGGAAAAGACCGCTTCAGATGCGGTGAGACCGGGCGGTGACAGCCCCGGCGAAAAGAGCGTGCGGGGTGATCCAAAGAGAGCCAATTGAGGGTGAAAAGCCTGTCGGCGCCCGAGGAACGCTACGCCGCAAATCGCAGTCCGCCGTCGCAGGTCAGCACCTGACCGGTCATGAAGCCGTTGGAGACGAGGAAGGCTATTGCCGCGGCGACGTCTTCGGCGCGACCGATGCGGCCGACCGGGGTCCTGCCGGCATAGTCTGCAAACAGCGCCTGCCTCTGCTCCTCGGCCAGAAAGTCCCACCAGGGCGTGTCGATGATGCCTGGCGCCACGACATTGACGCGCAGCGGTTTCAACTCCATCGCCAGGATCGGCACCACGGTCAACAGCATGCCGTTGATGGCGGCGATACCGGCGACGCCGGGCGTTGCGAGCTGCGCCGACACCGCCGAGATGAAGGTGACC